>JAFYAD010000313.1 GCA_017540915.1 Lachnospiraceae bacterium | reverse complement strand
GGACGGCTCGATCGTCCTTTCGGAGCTGTAATATCACAATATCACGCTGATTTCAGGGAATCCGTCACGGATTCCCGTTTTTATAGTGCAAAATGATTCCAACGGATTGTTTCGTGCTACGAAAAAACGTGCAGTTTTTAGAAAACTGTGGTATAATCAATAACATCAATATTATCTGATCAGCGGGAGGATTACACAGATGATATGTGACAGAAAAGCAGTTGCATTATGTACGAGCAGGATATACGATCCTCAGACACATCTGTTCATTGAAAAAATTAATGAAAGCTTCCGACGCAGAGAAGTCAGCTTGTTTATTTATACGATCAACTACGATTTCTACTGGAATGAAAATGAAAAAACAGACGAGGCTTATGTTTACGACCTGATCCCTTATGACAAGATGGATCTTGTGATCCTGATGGATGAAAAGATAAAGAGCCACAGGATCAGCGAAAAGATAATCTCTGCATCCAAAGAGCATACTGTACCGGTTATTGTGATAGACGGTCATTATGACGGGACGATATCCGTGTGCTTTGATTACGAGACGGGTTTTGAAGCCATTGTGAGGCATGTGATCGAGGATCACGGTGTCAGAAGACCCCACATGATGGCCGGCATAGAGGGCAATGTGTTCTCTGACCGCAGAATAGACGTTTTCAAAAAGGTTCTTTCCGAAAACGGCATACCCTTTACGGATGACATGATAAGCTACGGTGAATTTTGGGCCATACCGGCGCGCAAGGGGACTCAGGCACTTATAGACAGCGGAGATCTGCCGGAGGCACTGATATGTGCCAATGACATCATGGCCATCAACGCCTGCTCCGTGTTCCGGGAAAACGGGATCTTAGTTCCGGATCAGATCCTTGTGACCGGCTTTGACGGCTATGACGAGGTGAAGTTTTCACGGCCGCCCATATCGACAGTCAACTGTAAGACAGATGTGCTGGCAGAGGCTGTGGCTGCCGCGTCGTATGATATTTTTGACCGGAAAGATATTCCTGATAACATCCCGGTGATCCCGAGAGCAGAATATAATCTTTCCTGCGGATGCCATCCCGATAAGTCATTTGATCAGTCAGAAGCGCTTATCGACAGGTTCAATGATCATTATTACCGTTATCAGGATGATATGAAGCGTTTTCACGGCATGACAGAGAAGATGCAGGCTGCCGGGCGCCGCGAAGAGGTCACACAGCACATGAGGCAATTGGATCTTCGTTTCATGTACTGCATAGTCAGCAAGGAATGTCTGTGCAGGGACAGAAATGTTTTTCAGGAGGATGATTACGATTTCATGTCCGGGGAAATGTGCGTTCTGTATGATTATTTTGATTCGGACAGGGAATTTTCGGACATTGATCCGGGTGAGATCATCCCGGATCTCGGCGACAAACTTGAATCCGGTATGCCCCTGATATTCAATATTTTAAGCTTTATGGATAAACCGGTGGGATACATCTGCTGGATACTGCCGGATTACGAGATCACCGATTATTCCAAGACATCCAGTGTGTCCAGCACAGTGGCTATCGGCATTGGCGGATATATAAATATGCAGTATCAGAGATATCTTTCCGAGAAAGTTTCCGAGATGTATCGTAAAGATCTGCTGACCGGTTTGTACAATCGTATTGCATTTACCCATCGTTTTGAAGAGATCAGACGGATCTCCGAAAACACCGGTAAGCCGGTTCATATCATCATGGCTGATCTGGACGGACTAAAATACATCAACGACAATTTCGGTCATGATGCCGGGGACTCGGCTATCGCAGTTACCGCAAAGGCGCTCAGGGCTTCCTGCCCGGACAAGGCGCTCTGTCTCAGGTACGGAGGCGACGAAATGCTGGCCGTGATCCTGGGAGATTGCGACGGTAAAGCGGTCATGCGCAGGATCGACGATTTCCTGACAGAATATAATGCAGCCTCCGGGCTTCCGTACAAGGTGGTGGCAAGTTGCGGCATTTTCAGCACAACACTGACACCTGACTTCAATTTTGAAGATGCTGTACGGAATGCGGATAAGAGCATGTATGCGCAAAAAAATGAGCATAAGAGGGGATTGCCTTGATCAGGCAATCCCTTTTCATATTAATTTGGACAGACGGTTGATCTGTTGTCTGAGTTCTGCGGCATCCATAACACGGTCGCCGTTCTGTTTCTGTTCATGTTCGAGTTCTTTGTAGTATGACAGGGCTTCACTTATCTTTTCCTGCTCGTAACACATGTCTGCGAGAAGATAGAGGACATGTGCCATGGAAACGGAGGATCTTAAAGATGAGTTCTCTTTCAGGATCCGGTAGGCTTTTGTAAGTTCCTGTTCGGCGTCTGACAGGGATCCGATCATGGCATCGTTGTAATACTCCGCTATGTTGATAAGTGCATTAACACTGTCCGGAGTTTCCGCGCCGCCGCTTTTTTCCTTGAAGATATCGTAAAGCTTTCGCTGGATATCTACTGCTGAATTTATGTCGTAATTTTGATATCTGAGTCCGGATGCAAGGCAATCCAATGATCTGCACTGATCTTCGTCATAGTCTTTTCCGGGCTCGTATGTTTCTGTGAAATGCTTATAATCAGCCTCGTTTTTCTCTATATCTTTTTCCAGTTCTGCGGCAGCAGATTCCTGATCCTCCCAGTATTCATCCGGAAGTTCTTCGTCAATCCGGCTATTTTCATAGAAGTCTTCAATATATTTTCTTATATCGGCAATTTCGGGATCGTCGTTGGTCATATCATCTAAAAGATCCTCAACATATGAGAGCATTTCCCAGTCGTTTTGCCAGGTGTTGCTCCACAGATAGAAAACATATTTGAGGGATTCAGCCTTTTCATCGGCATGTTCTTTTTTGATCAGTTCAAAACAATCTTTTGCGAGATCGGTGAGTTCGCTGCCAATATCGGCAAGCTCTATGCAGGAGACGTATTTAAGTATTGCATCCAGCATCAGCCATGCTCCGGGCTCATAATGTTTTTTCAGGATATCCAATGCTTTTCTGTATAAGGTTTTACATATAGTGCTGTCTTCTTTGTTATAGAATTTTATGTATCTGTTGTAGTAATCTTCCCCGAGCAACATCCGATTATCCGCCAGCAGTATTTCGCCGCCTTCATGGGTGTGACACCAGATCTCTATATCGGTACACATTTCTTCACGGTATGTTATGGCTTTTCCCCACAGATTGTTTTGCTCGAAGCGTTGCGGAACGGCAGCGAGGGTATTCAGGATCTCAGAGAAGACTTCCGGTTTATCGATACTGTCCGCATTTTCGAGGACTGATCTACGGACCACGCTGTGTATTCTGAGCCCTGCTCCGGTATTTTCAAAAGCTGCTGTATCCATGAGTTTGTCCAAAATGCTCATGAAGGTGATCTTATCGTACTGACCGAATATCTCATATGCTTTTTCGGGAGTAAAGCCGTCCGGCAAAAAGCACAGTAAGACCATGATGCGTTTCTGGCTTTCCGAATAGTTGTCAAAAAATCTGCGAAGAAGTTCCTCGGTGTCCTTTCCGATATCATCAGTGCGGATAGAGGCTTTATCCGGGTAATCGTCATAATTTTCAAGGCACAGGCGAAGATATACAGGGACGCCTTTTGTCAGTGAAAAAACATGATCACGAAGCTCGCGGCTCACATCCGGAGCGGAATAAACATCTCTGTAGGTGTCAAAAAACTGTTCAACGTATGTTTTGTCAAACTCCGGCAAATCAATGTTTATGACGCCGAAATCCGCAGGCCAGTTCAGTTTTTCCCTTCCGCTGATGATCCACAGAACATTGGGAAGCCTTTGGATAAGATCCATGATCCATCTTTCTTTTCTGTTGTCGGGATCACCGTTCCTGTTCAGATATTTTTCACAGCCGTCTAAGATGACTATGTATGGGGTATCAAGACTCTTAAAATACTCATATGCGTCATAGGAGAAATACCGGTGCAGTCTGTCACGCAATTCTGTCTCGGACGAACCGTCTATCTCGGAGCGAACCTTCCTCTCGTTGCCGCGTTCAATTTTGTCTATCAGACGTTCCGCGATCATGGAAAAAGTATTGCCTCCGAAGGGGATGAAATCCGATACAATGGTCGCTGCGATCTCGAAGCCTCTCTTTTTTACAAAATGAGTCTCTTTTATATCTGCCAATACCTTGTCTTCGGGTTCTGTTGCACTGAGTAACTTTTTGTAAGCGTAAAGAAATGAAGAGAGGTCGGTATCGGGACCGGTTTCAAGGAGCTGATATGCAAAATTCAGCAAAAACTTTTCTTTGTTTTTTTCGTGAATCCTCTCGAAACTGTAATAAAGGATGTTGGATTCTCTTTTTGAAGCTCTGTCTGCGTTTGTGATGGCCGACATGAGTTTCTCCAGCAGGGAGGTCTTACCTATGCCGGAAATACCTGACAGATTGATGACGGAGGCTTGTCCGGGATTTTGACGGAGAAGCTCATACTCGTCCAAGATCGTGCGAAGTTCATCCGCCCTGTCTGTGAAAAGCTGTGATGTTTTAAGTGCTGAAGGTTTTTCTCTGTCAAGTACTTTCATGATCATGATGATTCTCCTCGCTTTCGCAGTGTGGAAGGTGTCTCTGATGGGCAGGATTGCGGGTATTCGTCATAAGGGGTACCGCTTGCAGTAAATTACTTTTTGACTCTCAGATCATGTTATCATATTACGAATTAAGGGTCAAAAGGAAATTCTCGTATTGTGAAAGGGTTAAAAAAATAAGGTTTTTTGCCGATAAATATGACGGAACGGCGTATAATGTGGTATAATCAACCACAGTGATATGGTTTACTCTTCGGTGCATCGGTTGTATGACAACTTGCATGTGTGAGGCTTAAGTATGTTTGAACAGAATAGAATAAATACAACAAAATATGAAAATAAAGGATTTACGCTGGTGGAGATGGTGATCACCATCACAGTGATCGCTATAGTGGTCGCAGCTGCGGCATGGGGCGTTACCGGCGGGGTGGCGCATTATGCTTATGTTGGCAGCGAGGAAAAGGCAAAGACCATATATCTTGCGGCTCAGTCTGCCTTGTCGAACAGGGAGAGCAGGGGCGCACTGGATGCATATATGGTCTCTTTGCGTAAGACCATGGGCGGTGACGGAGACGGTACAGGCAGCAATATATTCAAGCAGGCAAGTCAGCCGGCGGAAGGTGCGAGTGAAGAAGAAAAAGCGGAATTCGAGGAAAAATATAAAGGAGAAAACCCGGATCTTTTAAAGGCGGCATATCATATCCCCTCGTATAAAGACAACGAAGGCAATGAACATGAATACGGTTTCCTTTCCGTAAATCTGAATCGTTATAAAGATGAAAGCCCCAAAAATGCCAGGGAAGCTGCGCTCTTTGATCTTATAGAAAGCTATGTCAGCGAAAAAGAGATCCTGAACGGATCAATACTCATAGAATTCGATCTTACAGCAGGGAAAGTGTATTCCGTGTTTTACAGCGAATGGGCTACGTCCATAGAATACAGAATGCAGCCCGCTAACGTCAGCGTGGAACGTGAGGCTTATTATATCTACTATGATCCGGGTACGGGAGATGCCCGTAATCCCAAAGAGAGAGAAGATTTTGCAGTAGGTTATTATGCTGCTGACCAGGTAAATGTAATATCCTTTGCATCCGGAACACCGATCAATATAACCGAGTGTAGGCTTCATAACGAGGAGACACTCTATCTTTCCATGAGCTCGGATTCGGAGCGTGAAGATGAGGATACCAGTTTTGACGTCGCATTATACAAAAAAGGTGATGACAGTGATGTTAAGTTCTGCACATTTACTGTCGCCAGAATGAAAGACGGAACCCCGTTATCTAAGGGTGGTCAGCGTATGGATACTATCGATGTGACTTTGACCGACGGTTCTGTCTTTAATGATGGTAAAAAAACCAAACCTATGGATTTTATGGTATCGTATGAAGAGTCGAAAGATCCGGAGGAGCAGGCAAAGGCTCCGGAGCAAAGACGATACGTGCTTTGCATAACTTTGGATGCGGTTACCACAGGTATGTCTATGGCATTTGGTGATGCAATAGACAAAGATAAGAAAACAGATCTGACCGGTTTTTCCATTACCAGAATAATGGGATTAGATCCCTCTGATATATACGCAGGTGTTTCTGTAGTGGGTATCGGGGAGGCAAATTATGTATCCGGTGTTTCCATGGAATCTAACGTGAAAAACGCTTTGTTTTCCGAAAAGGAATCCGCAGATACATTTAAGATTTCCAATATAAGACATCTTTCAAATATAAGGTACTCGGAGGCGTCTGTTACCGGCGCACAAGGTTTCGAATATGATCTGGTTGAGGATCTTGATTATAGTAATGCGAAGATATACAGCCGTGTAGCCGGTGAGGAAGGAATCCTCAGATTGGATGGAATCCCCAGATTGGATGGAATGATAGATACATCTGTTGTGGGATTCCCGATGATAGATTTTCTTTCGGAGCACAGCACTATAAATGGCAAAAATGACGATACAGATCAAGATCATTCTATTTCCAATTTCCTGATCAATAACAGAGGTGCAGTTGAATACGAAAGACAGGCAGACGGCACAGTTGATAAAAACGGTGATCTCACCAATATTCGAAGCACCGCCGGTATTATCGGCAGAAATAACGGTACCATCAAAAACATCAAAGTAAAAAATTCAAAAGCTAGTATCCTGCCTTTTTCTGCTGAAAATGCAGATAAGGCCATATATGGTGATAAGATAGAAGCTGCAGGTATATTGTGCGGCAGGAGCACAGGCACATTGAAGGGCATTGTTTTTGATAAAGATTGCGACATGGATGCCGATGTATTCAGAAAGCTGGATGACAGAGAAGAGGCTGCACGTGACGGACTTGATCTCAGCGATGTCGCTGTTACTGAAAGCTTAAATGAAAGATATGCCTGTGGCGTAGGCATGCTGTCAGGCACGGTCATATTAAAAAATGGAGAGAAGATTGATGATATTAAGACTTCCGGAAAGGTTGTCGGACGTCTTCATGATGTTACCGCTACCCCTGCCATTACACAGCAGGACGCAAGAGAGAGGATATATGAGGAGACAAAGGAAACAAATATATCAGGCATAGCTTATTCGAATGCTGACCTTTATGCTTATGGTGTGGGAGGTATATTCGGTTATGCATATGGCACCGGTATTTCAAATGATTTTGGTATAGGAATATCAGGGGTTAAAGAATCTGTGGTAAATAAGGCAAACGTTACGGGAGATTCATTTACCGGTGGAATTGCCGGAAATCTGTTTATTTCCGGATTATCAGAAGTTGCATACAACGAAAAAGACGAAGACAATGATCTTCGAATCCCTGCAACCGCTATGCCTCAGCTTGTGAATTGTCATAATTACGGCGATACTAAAGGCGTAGATTTTGTGGGTGGTATTGTTGGTATCAACGGACGGAATGTTTATATAAGGGATTGTAATTCCTATGGAAGTCCGTCAGCAACCGGTGGAGTTTCTGCGGGTATTGCGTCTGAAAATTATGGATTCATCTATAATTGCGGTATTGACAGGACAAGATTAGATGGCGATGATTATATTCCAAAGATAAGTGGAAACATGGTAGTGGCAGGAGCGATAGCATCTGTTAATCACAGAGACAGTGTAATAGCTGATTGCCATACAGCAGTCGTAGATATAGACGGATTGAACGACAAGATATTGATATCCGGTGATGACATGGATACTTTTGGATATCTTGTTGGTAAAAATGATGGCATAGTGAACGGAGGAAAGGCCGGCAGATTTATAGGATATGATTCTCGTAAGACTAAAATGATCATTGGAGGTGCTGTCGGAAGTAATTATAGCGTCACCAAGAATATAACCGTGACAGCGGAGCTTGAGGATGACGGTGAAGCAGAGGTTATAGGCGGAGTTGCGGGTGAGAACCTGGGTCGGGTCACAAAATGTATTTTTGCCGGTAAGATCACAAAAGACAAAGGTATTTCTGTAGATATTACAGTGGGCGGCATAACAGGCAGGAATGTCGGAACTTATAATGCAAGCATCAAAGACTGTTATCTTGTGGGAGCACAACTGGAAGTTACCGGTAAATGTACATATACCGAAACTGACGGAGAGAATAACAGGCTTAGGAAAAGCTCGGCAGTGGGCGGAGTATGTGCTGTAAATGAATTCGGAGCAAAGGTTGAAAACTGCTACCTGACAGGCCTTGGAAAGGCGGATGCCGATAAAAACGCCGATACCGACACAGACGGAAATACTATAGTAGACAGGCAGACAGAGCTGGATGTACGTTATGGTATGGTTGGCGGTGTTGCTGCTGTGAACTATGGTTCTGTGAAAAACTGCGGATATACTGACAAGATATTCTATCAGGATGGTGAAGAGCTTAAGCTTACGGAAGATACAAAGGATCTCACAGCTGACATGGATCTGGCGGAAAAGGCTATCGGGGAGCTGAAGACCATAAGAAATACAAATGCGGATAATTACACTGCTTCTGAGACAGCGATAAAGTCTTTGTCGGATCTATTTATGAATGATGACACAGGCTTTATTACCCCTGCAGCAAACAAAGTATGCGGATATCTTACTGATGATAAGGAAAAATATCAGTACGCACTGCCTAAGGAATCGTTAACTGATGGCGGTATGACTTGGAGCGCGTATAATGCAGATTCAGACTTCGTTGTTTTATCCATGAGCAACGGCAGGGGATGCATAGGAGGAATAGTAGGATATAACACACAGAGTGGAAAAGTGGAAGAGTGCGCTTCCGGCAGATGGCTGGTTGAAAACTATCTTCCGGCGGTAAAATATAACGCAACGGGCGGAGTTATAGGTCTTAATGCCGCAAGTGGTGACAAAGTTAATACAAATATCAATTTTGCCTATGTCAGAACTGAGCTCCCGGCGATACCATACAGTGATCTAAATGAATACGGGCAGGACATATATGGTTATGATAAAGCTGGCGCTAAAGAGAATAACAGATTCTATTATGTCGGAGGAGTTATAGGTGAACAGAAGTGCGCCAATACCGGGGGATGGACGCTTTCTTCCTGCGTGAATGTAGGTACTGTAGTAAACTATTATGGCAATAATGTCGGCGGTGTAACATGTAAAATTGCCGGAAATGGCGGCACAGTAGAGTATTGCTACAATTATGGACTGTTGATGTCCGGATATACCACTAAATACATGCAAGGTTTTAGCGGAACTGCAGGTGGAATCGTTGCGCATTATTCTGATCTTCAGGGCGGTCAGACTAATAATGTGCTTCATTGCCGAAACTATGGTACAGTTGGTTTTCCTATGCAGGGTGTCGATGCTGAAACCAATATTCGTAAGTCAAGGTTTGGTGGTATGATAGCAAATGATGTCGGTGGTGTTGTGGGCGAAATATCTGCGCCTAACAGTACAAAGCTTTATACCGTCAATATAGAAGACTGTGTTAATGCAAAAAGTGCAAAAGTATATGGTCAGTCCCAAACGGGAGGCATTATATCAATGATAGGATGCCTCATGAACGAACAAATGGGAGGCGGCGATAGTAATACTGTTAACAGTATTTTTGTAAATATTGATACCTGCAGAAATTATTCGTCTGAGATATGGGATACGAGAGAAGTCGACACAGACGGCGAAAAAATGTCCCACGGCGGAGCAGGAATCCTGTCACAGCGAAGAGTATATGGTGGAGACGAGGAATTATGGATCGGACATACCACTATCCAGAACTGTTTCAGTATTTTGATGACAGGATATAAGAGTGATGGTAACCAGCTTTTCGATAATAATAATGGCGGAGGAGCAATTGCCAAGTCAAAAAAAGCAAATCAGAACGATTTTGAAAAGAGTCTGAAATACTCCGGAAATAATTATTTTATGGATGAATGTTCATTCCAATATTATTCGTCAAGTAAATTGCGCGAGGACGGAAGTACTTCGGGTAATGCTCAGGTTTTAAATAATGTTGCCGGAAATATATGTGTTAACGTGGGTGAAAGTGCACCTGCCGGCAATAACACTCTGTCATATGGTTCAAACAATAAAATTACAAATTCTTACAGATGTTCGGATAAAAAAGCAGGGACACAACGGATGGCTGTTGTATCTTATGGTTCTAACGGCAGATATGCTCTGATAGTTGAACCTGATGGCTACAAAATGGCAAACATGACAGTACAGAACACCTGGAAAGACGGTAATTATATATGTTTCAAGGGTAAGGATTCAGGTGGCGTCGTCAGCACGGTGAAATGCCCCATAATATACACATTTAGCGAGGGTGCGAACAGTGCACCATACAGTATCGAGCTTGTGGACTATTTTAAGTTTGACCGGCTCAGAAAAGATGATTCCTATCGTTCGCAATTGGAAGGCACATATAACAGCCTTAGCGGTAAAAAGCTGGCTACAAGGCTTCCGGTTGCTGATGAATATGATATGGATGAGTATGCTTTTGATGCGGCTTTTCTCAAATATATCAAAACATGCAAGGATGCGCAGGATCCGGATATAGTGGAAAATCTGTCTGTTAAAGACAACAAAAAAGAAGGAAATTATCTGGCAACCTGGGGAATCCGTCCGTCGAGCGGTTCGGGAAATGCTACCGCAAAAGAGTTTGATGTAGAAATAAGATATGTAAAAGTTGAAGAGGGAACAGATTTTGATCCGACAAAGATAGATGAATATATTGCTGAATACGGTAAACCGCATGATACGGATGAATTGTTATCATATGGTACCAGTATAGGTTTTGTTACGCCTGATGATATGACGTTTGAAACCGGATATGATTATTATGCAGTTGTGAGGGCGAGAGACTCAAGAGCAAAGACCAAAGCAAATCCGGATAGCTGGTATAGCGATGTGTTGAAGAATGCTACATATAATAATAAAACTATCAGCAGTTATATAAAGATTGAGAAAAAACTGCCGACACCTGAGTTTGAGATAATCGCATATCGAAAGAAATGGATGCTCCATCTTAAGAATGCGGATAAATTTACAAAATATATCAACCTGAATAATTTCGAGGTCGGTGTTTACGGAATCAAAGCAAAAACAAATGATACTATAGATGATAATACTATAGTTAAACTCACAAAGAGTGATATTTGCGTTTCTGATAATGGTCTTAAGCCTGATGCCCTTCTCAATAATGCTGTGGATGCGACAAAGCTTGCAACACGGTTTACAAATGAAGCGGACAGACCGGGACAGGTTCTCTATGGTTATGCCAAGGCGGATGGATGTCTGGATGCCGATCTGTATAAATTTACGGTTTATATACCGCAGAGTGCAGCGCCGGATGTGGATTTTGAAATAGAGGTTTCAGAGAACGGACTTAATAAGAAAAAACCGTATTATACCGGAACCTTAAAGTACAATGCGTACGACAGAAATTCGACAATAGTACCTTCCGTTTCACAGGTATTCAGAGTGGAATTGTATGGTACACGCAAGGAAACCGATGAAGACGGAAAAGAGACAATATGGCATGAGACTATAGCTTACAAGGAATATTCGCTTAATGTAGGTGAGACAACTGATATCAATATCGGTTACTATGATGCTCCGTCAACAGTGACCTTTAACGGAACATATTACACAAGTTTCAACATAGATGTGTGGTATGCTTCGCCGGGTCAGGGTGATGTTTATACGTATTTTGAGACAACTGCGGAGCGCGCGGATAAGACGAAGCGTAATACCGGTTATGTTAAGGATGTTTCCAATAAGGAAATGCCGTATTTCTTTAAGCCGGTTAAATTGCCGACGCCCGTGTTTGAAATTGTTCCCTACGACGGAAGCTGGCAGCTGCATCTTAAAAATGCGGAAGAGTACGAATCCTTTATTGATAAGGATGGCTTCGAGGTTGGTGCCTATGCCAAGGTAAATGGTAATCCGAGCGATACGCAGAGAGTATCTCTGACAAAGACGGATATAAGCAAGCTGATGGGTGGAACGCAGGATGACGGTATCTTAAATGATTATAATGATGCCCTAAGTATTGCAAAAGGCACTAAAGATTATGTGCTGTATGGTTACGCAAAAGCGACGGATTACAATGATTCCAGTCTTTCTGCGTTTACTGTATATGTGCCGCAGAAAGTAGATGCTGCGAATTATCTTGTGAATCCGATTATAATCTATAACCTGAATGATACGGATAACAGGCTTTGGGACAAAACTCAGCCGTCATATACCGGCACATTAACTTATCCGAAATTTGATAATAAAAACGGTAAGATACCACCTGTGCCACAGATCTTCCTGGTGGAGTTATACGGTACAAGAAGCGGAAAAGACAGCGAAAATAGTGATATAACCTGGCATGAGACCATAGCGAAGAAAGAGTATTCTCTCGCTCAGGGTGGATCACAGGATGTCAATATAGGTTATTCCGATGTCAGAGAAGGTATTGATCTGTCTGTTTATGACAGCTTCCATGTTGATGTAAGGTATTACTCTCCCGGACAGGGACCGGTATACAATTACATTGAAACCACAGAGGCAAAAGCGGCAAAGAAGTTAAGGGGCACCGGATTTGTTACGGATGTGACAGGTGAGAATATCAAGTATTATTATTATCCGTTCCTTAAGACACCAAAGATCCGTATTGTTGGCGCAGACAGAAATCCATCGTATTATGCGGTTCTGGAAAATGTTGATGATTTTGTTGGTAGTGGTGCGCAAATAAGTGTAAAGGAAGACAAAAAGAACAGAACGACTATAATTGATACTTCAACCCCCATAGATGTAAATGGAGTGGATCTTTATGCAACACAGATTTCACAAAGCGGATGGGATAAGAGCTGGGCAAAGGTTATAATAAACGTTACTGCCGATGGCAGATTTTTGCCGGCAGAAACCCAGTACAGCTCTACAAAAAATACGCTATGTTTGCAGAGGTTTACAGACAATAACGGAATGAATATTTCCTTTACTTCGGAAGTAATGTTTACCGAGTCAGACGGAAGAGTGACCGGAGTCAGCGGAACGATAAAATCTACATCGCATAAAGATATCACCCAGTATTTCAGGTACGAAGTATTTGGCAAGGATAGCAACGGTGACTACAAGACAGTTTATCTGAGTGATGATAAAGCTATGACTATCGGCCAAGAGGAGCATACATATGATGTGAATGAAGATCTTTCGGGTATTGACCTTTCCGGATACAGTGACCTTAAGTTTGCTGTGTGGTACTCAAAGTGTGATATTAATTCCAATGCAACGGACAAGTCAAACGGTAATTGCATATATCAGTATGTGGAACTGACTGAAGATGTTGCAAAGAAGATGAGCTGTTATAATAAGAATACCGGAAGGTTTGAAGGCTCAAGAGAAAGCGGTCTGCTGATATACAACAGCAGCTCCGGTACTAAGTATTACTATGTTTCTGCATTATATGATAATGCAAATTACAGGTGCGTATCAAATACATACGGAACGTATTTTTCATCATCAGGCAGCTTTTATCTGTATGCGGAATCGCCGTAGGATATTTGGCTGATGTTTGATGATCGTAAAGTTGCTTTATTGCAGAACGCACAGTGATGGATTCCTTATGGGAGAGCGTTATGGACGACAAAAAACATAACACAACGGAATACGGAAAAGAACCGGCTGTTTTTCATGACAACCGCGGTGCCGCGATGATCGTGGTAACCTGCGTCATGATGATAGTGTCGGTGTTATGCCTTACTATGGTTGCAGCTGCGTACCAGATGTACGCAACTGCAAACGATGAGGGCAGAGACGAGATGTATTACAGGCAGGTTATGTCTTTTTCCGAGGTTCTGAAAGAGGAACTCACTGAGGAGTATTCAGATCCGGACAATCCAAGACCTGATTCGGGGTTGACAGGGTATATCTTTGAGTTTTGGTACGGAACTTCGGATACGCTGCTATTGAGCGGAGAATCGGATGAAAATGAACTGTGTGACATTACCATAATGCTTGATAAGGCTGAGGCGAGAGGTTCACTGGTTATAACCGTATCCTGCATGGATGGCAATGAGGTGGTTGCTACCTGCAAATTTAAGCTGAAGGAATCCGGAGGAAATTTTGAGTTCTGTGAGTACTATTGATACCGGTTACCGGAAGATCGGATCAGACTGACTTTTTGGACAAAAATCAATCGAATGTGGGGCGATGCACATGATAAGAGACGACAAAGGTATCACCATGGTAGAGATCATGGTGTCTGTAGCTGTACTGGCGGTTGTCATGCTGGTGTTTTATAACTGCATGAAGTTTTCGGGAAATATGATGACGAAGACGTCTGATGTGGACCGTGATAATGATGCGTTTCAGCGGGCAACATCACAATATTTTAATGAAGAAGCCAACAAGGGCTACAAGCTGGGCTCGGATGGGGTCGTGACATACACATTTATCGTGGAGGGGACTACTGACACCGTAGATGCAAACGTTGACTATAAGGAGCTGTATTTTACTCTTTCCAACGGTAGTTACAGTATTTCCGACACTCCGTCGGGAGATTACAGAAGGTTGTTGATCTTTTCTACAGGAGACTGATGGAGTCTACATTACAAGATGCTTATGAGAAAAACAGATTCATACAAAAAACATAATAATAGAAGACTTGAAATCAGCAAAAACAACATGGGTGTGACTTTGGTGGAGCTCATAGTATCTTTTGCATTGCTGGCTGTTTTTATGGCGTCTGCCACGATGTGCATTTCTCATGCCGTGCTGTTTTACTACTACGAAAGACAGGAGATGGCGGCCCTCTCGGTGGCGGATCTGGCTTTTTCGGGGATAAAGGATGAGATACGTACCATGCAGAGCAGTGATTATAACGGCTACGTGAAGATCCGGGATAGAGACGACAGCACCAATACGATGAAGGGAGTATCGAAATATAATGGAAAATATACAGGCTCCTGCATAGAGTTTGTGACGTCGAATATTCATGATACGGCGACTGCGGTCCAGATTGACACGGAAGGATGCGGTTCTCACGGCGTATATCCTGACGGTACGACTGACGGTGTTTTCAAGGGGGCGAAAATGGTGAGTCATGAGGGTCTGGTTAATGCAAACCTTCAGAACATATACGCCGGATATGTGACGCAGCGGTATTATTGCAAATATCCGGAAGATGACCAGCCGCCATATAAAGACCTCTATATGGATATGTATTGCGCTGACAGCGGTGCTGCGGATGCGGACGGATTTACGACTGTGTTGGAGCCGGGTGACAAGTTGGAGCCGGGTGACAAAGTTGTCTGGCATGCGTTGGATAAGCTTCCGGTAGCGTCTTATCAGGGATTCAGGGTTGAAATGACATTTTCCGTAAGTCCGGTGGATGATGGCAACGGAAATCCGGTGGTAAAAAATGTAGATGTGACCGTGGATGTGCTGGATGACGAACGAGGGAAGGTGGTATACTCCAAGAACCGCAGCATAGAGCTTGTTAACACCGTAT
>JAFYAD010000312.1 GCA_017540915.1 Lachnospiraceae bacterium | reverse complement strand
GCAGATCCGAGATGCGCTGGGGTAAGTATCAAAAAAATTTTGAGATATATCAGAGCGTTCTATATTATGGACGCTCTTTTTTGTTGCAGAGAGATCTGTTCCGTGCTATTATGTAACTCCAATCCTATGTTTTACGGTGAGTGGTAAATGAGCTTCTCACCATATATTCCGGTGTAAATACCCCCATCTTTGCATAGCAGGGAGGGGCTTTCTATGTATGTTTTTTCTAACGGGCGTATTCTGCCCGGATTCAGGATTTTGCTTTTAAGCTGGGTGATTTTTTTGTTATCGCCCGCTGTAAATGTGAGTGCAGCGGAGGATTTTGATGTGTTTTTTGACGGTGAAGGGAATCTCGTCATGACATCAAATGACCGGGCGGCAGCAGGTTCTGTCTC
Source organism: Lachnospiraceae bacterium (assembly GCA_017540915.1). Next base: position 7,801 of record JAFYAD010000312.1, on the reverse strand, counting down.
GTATCGAACTGTGGGATGGACGGTCAAAAAAGAGGATAAGCCCTCAGCCGAGACAGAATGTACCCGGGTAAATCAGATAGAATATGACAGAACTACCGATCCGCAGGATAACAGCAGAGTAATAACAACCTACAAAGTCAGCGAGGACAAGCTTTTCGAGGCAATAAAAAAATGTGATAAAACCTGGGCTAAAGAACTGTTTCGGGACGGTGGCTATGTTTATCTGGATGCCATCATGGTGGTGGTCAGGGATGGCGCGCCATCAGGCGGTATAAACAGCGACGGAAGTGTCTGGGGAACGGTATATTTCAGCGCATACTCCATTAAAAATGCGGAAAGTTGGGCTGATCCCGACAGTCTTGACTCTCATTTCGGGAAGTGTGTGTATTTTGGAGGTGACGAGGAAAAACTCTGGGGAGAACTGAGCATAAAATACTATGAGTTGGAGAGTGAGGATGATATTGACAGCGCTGTAAGCCTTGGTTTTCTGGGATTTGATGAGGAAGGATCTTTAGAAGACACGGAGTATTGGCTTGAGGCGGAGGATCTGTCCGGTTACAGGTTTGATCTTTCTTATTCTACAATATATTTGGTGGATAAAAACGGCCTGACCACAAAATATGGTGGACAACCTGTTTATAATGTTGATAACTCTGATCTGATATACGAGAGAGTGACTGTCTGTTTTTACTATACAAGAGAGGTGGATATCGGGGAATACTCATACTCTTATGGCAAAGATCATGTAGCGGAAAACTCTGCTGAGCTTCAGGCACAGCCGTCAGATGATCCGCAGTTTGATGTGGAAAAGGCAATTCCGTCCGGGGAAAAGCTGGATGCAATGTATTCTTTTCAGGACTACTATATTAACATTGGTTTAAGAAAATACTCCGGCAGTAAGTTTGTGCCTGTGGATGTATATATTTGGCATTACGATGACGACGGAGAGTATAAGGAACAAAAAAAGAGGGTTTATGTAGACAGCGATTACAGTTACTACCGGATAGACAGTGTGAAGATATTTAAGGCTGAAACTGCCGTCATAGAAAACGGTTCATTGTCTGAGAATGTAGTATTTCACGATATTTCCGATGCGGCGATAGTCTGCAGGATCAACAGGGGAAGCTATGTGCTGATACCTGACGAGCCCGATACTGCCTATATTTCAAGGGAGCAATATGAAGACGGCGGGCAGCAGGCTCTGGCCGATGCAGCCGAAAGCGTTTGCAGTGGATGTGAAGTCAGAAATGATCTGTTGTCCATAAATGGATATGTTTTCCTGAAGGGTATGTGGGAAAGGGGGAGTACACAGGGACTGACCATGCCGCAGGAGCCTTTTGTGTCTGTTGTTTCCCAAAGTGGTATCCAAATTACGGAAAAAACCGCAAACGGAGATTACGGATCCCGCGCATATGTTACCTACAGAAAGCTTAAGATGAGCAGGGACGGTATGTTTTCCGAAACGGAGAGTACCGTAATATATGAGACTTCAGACGTAAATGATGTTTTTGTACACACACCGGTTGTTTGTACAGGGCTTTGCACGGATGACAGAGCCGGAAACCAGCAGTACAAGCCGACTGTGCACAAATCTCTTGTTCTCGGGAAGGAATCGACGCTCTCAATCTCCGAAACCGGGGAGCATATTAAGGCTAAAGGCTACGGACGGCGGGATTACGGAAAATATTCACGGAAGAGACAGGTCAGGATGCCTTTTGCGGTTTATTACGGTGAAAAATATGTTTTGCCATATACCTGGGTTACTCTGGCGGGCGGTTCGTGTACATTTTACCTTCCGGTGGGAGTGGAGGAAGGTGACTACAAAATTGAATACAGGGTATTTGCCATAAACTGCAGCGGATCGGAAACCGTTGAGGGAGTGCCGACAGATGTCGCTGATCAGATCATGGCGGATGGTACCGGATTTGAACTTCTTTCGGAGCGTGATGCCAATATCTCCTGTGATCATTATATTGCCTGTGATGATGTGACTGTGACCGTGACAGGTCGAATGTATGACCTTGCAGTGACAGATGTGAAAGATTATCCCGGGTGGTGGAATGTGTTTTACAGTGAGCGCGGAGTGAAAAGAGGTGTCAGATACAGAGCGGGCCGGCTTTCAATGGAGGGAGAGGTAATACCGGACAGGGTTTCTGATCCGCCTGCTCCTGTGATGGAACAGTATTATAAAGAAGGGGTTTCGGGAAACATATCGCATGATATGGCAGGCAGTGTTCCGGGAGCGGGTTACCGTATAATCTTTGAACTGAAGACTATAGGCAGTATGAGAGGAGAAAATGACGGCATCGTCATGCTGCCTAAATACTATCATATATCGGATGACTTCCTTACGCGCACGGAGGTCAGACTCTATTCAAGGAAGGATCTGAGGCCGGTATATACTCCTGTTACATTGTCTGCTTCCGACAGAACCTATCAGCCGGTTTTCCAAAAAAATGTTGTGGACCACTCGATATGTGAGAGATCGATTCAGCTATGGTCAGGGAGCTTTCGTCTTGCGGATGATATTTATGCAGTTCCTGCAGTCGTTGATCTCGCGCAATATATTCAGAAAAAAGCCGGTCGCATCAGGCAGGATGACAGAGTTTTCCTCAAAGGCGGGTTTATACTGGTGCAATTCGAGATCCTGTCTGTGGCAAACGGTTCGGTGCATCTGAGCTACATTAACGAACAGAATGAGGCAGCAGGCTACTGCAATATGTGGAAAAAACAGGGATTTATCTACGATCGCAGCCTTCCCGGTGGAAAATCCATTACACTAAGGGACGGAGACTTCCTGATCTTTGACATGAAAAATACCATTAATTCAGATTATGAGAGTATGGGAACTCATTGACTGAGTGTGTATTTTTGTGTATAATAAGGAGGCAGGATATGAATCCAAGAAAAATAGCCGTGAGAGAGTTAAGAAAGAAATAATCCAGGGAGGTGCCGTGTGATATGAAATATTTTTATACTGCGATAATAGAAGCGGATAAGAGCGGAAAAAAATACTACTGCAGAGTGCCGGATCTGCCGGGATGTATTACTACGGGAGACTGTCTGGAAAACGCAATAGATATGATCACGGACGCAGCGAGCGGATGGCTGGTTGTGGCAGAAGATGAGGGTCTGGAGATTCCGGATGCAACACCTCAAAATCAATTGAATATACCGGAAAATGCGATATGTTCACTCATAAAAATTGACACTGTGGCTTACAGAGCAGCCACAGATACAAGATCTGTGCGAAAGAATGTTTCTCTTCCCGCGTGGATGGCAAGGCTTGCTGAGAAAAGAGGTATAAACTGTTCACAGGTTTTACAGGATTCCCTGACAGGGATTTTTAACGGATCAAATATAGCAAAATACAGCTCAAAATCCTCAGCAAAATAGTAGATTTTAACGATTTTATAAAGAAATTAACGAAAAACATTAAAAAATAGTTGACAAACGTTTTCGATGGTGTTATCCTTTGTTTAACGATAAACATTAAAACTTAATCGCGAAACATAAAAGCGATTGCAAAGGAGGCACTTATGAACAAAGAACAGGCAGTAAAATCAATCAACAAAATCGGAAAAGCAGGATACATTATCGCGAAGATCTGCAGGATAGCACTTATGATCGGCATGATAGGATCACTCGTCGGAGCGATCGTATTATTCGCTATCCCCAATGATGTATTCAAGGTATCGCTTACAAGCAGCGGAGTTGCAGAGTTCAATTTTGAAGCAGCGGATAAAAGCGTGATTCCGGTTGATATCGGTCAGTCCGACATTGAAGAGTTCAATCTTGAACTTAATAAAGATCGGTATGTAGCCGCTGATACAACTGTCAGCGAAGATGGCAAGATGATGACGATCGCACTTACCGGCGGAGAAAAGTATGCTTCTCCAGACAGGGTTGCGGTTATTCTGCTGATCGCTATGGTATACATGATACCCTGCATTATAGTTATGTTTTTCATAGAAAAGCTCTGTAAAGCTCTTCAGACATCCGACAGCCCTTTCACGGAGAATGTCATTACCGCAATGGAACGTTTCTCATGGTCACTGATTCCCTGGGCAATTTGTACTTCAGTATTTGAAAATATAGTGGATCAGGCATTTTCGTTGACGATACAGATTGAAATGGGTGTCAGTCTCTCTGCGATATTAACCGTGATTCTCATTTTCGGACTTGTAAAAGTATTCAAATACGGCGCTGTTCTGCAGCAGGAATCTGATGAGACATTGTAGGAGGTGCGTATGGGTAAGATAATACTAAGACTTGACCGTGTGATGGCCGACCGCAAGATGAGTCTCAATGAGCTTTCCGAGCGTGTTGGCGTGAGTAATGTCAATCTTTCCAAGATAAAGACGGGAAAGATCAGCGCGATACGTTTTTCAACACTGGAAGCTATATGTGATACGCTTAACTGCCAGCCGGGGGACATTTTGGAATACGATCCCAATGCAGCCGGCGAAAAAGATACGACAACTGAATAGAAGCAGAGCCACGGCAGCAGCCGTGGCTTTTTTATCGACAAAATGAACAGAATAAATAAAATAGCTATAACTCAATATTTTGTAAAAGTATGTCGATATAAAATATGTAGTTTTATGCAGGATATGTCAAAAAACGATACAGACCTTATTCAAATAGTATAAGGAGGAGTATAGTATGTTTGGAAGATCAAATGCTCAATATGTTGCTCAGCTGGAGGCGACCATAGCCCGTCTGGAGAGTCAGCTTGAAGAGGAAAAAGAGAAGGCAGAGCTGAATTATAGGATGCTGGACACTATCAATAATTGTACGCATCTTGGTTTTTGGGTGTCATACTACAATGATGCAGGAGAGCAGGATCGCGCAGTTTATTCCGACGAGTTCAGGAGAATGCTGGGCTATAACAGGACAGAGCTTCCCGATGATATAGCTGCACTTGGGGGTCTTATTCATCCTGACGAGGTAGAGGCGGTATTTGCAGCCTTCGGTGCGGCTGCTGCTGACAAGTCGAACCGTACAAAGTATGATATTGATTACCGTTTGAAGACCAAAAATGACGGTTACAAATGGTTCCATGCAGCAGGTGAATGTATCCGGAAAAAGGATGGAACCCCCATAGCTTTTGTAGGTACATTCACTGATATTGATGAAGCACGGATGAACGCAGAACAGCTTGAGTTGAGCCAGAGACGGCAGGGTGCTGTTGAAAAGATGATGCTGGAGGGCTCATGGAGCATGGATCTGACAAAATATGCCATTGATGATCCGACCTCTCCCATGGTATATTCCGATCAGTTCAAGAAAATACTGGGATATCAGCCCGGTTCCCCGGAATTTCCGGATGTAATGCAATCCTGGATAACCAAGATCCATCCTGATGATGTGGCAACTGCCTCTGATGGTATCGGCAAACAGCTTGCAGATGTCAGCGGGAATACTGTGTTTGACATGGAATACAGGATGCAGCATAAGGATGGAACTTACCGTTGGGTCAGGGCATCAAGTTATATTGTATGGGCAAGCAGGGTTCCTCTCATGGCAGCAGGTACGATACTGGATATTACCAGTGAAAAGGAGAATAAGCTCAGATTTGAAACAGAGATGGCTCCTAATATCGAATCCCTCAGAAACGGCATCACAGATATTGCAAAGACAGTTGATCTTGCTGCCGATCAGATGAAGGATGTGGCAACAAGGCAGGCAGAAGTTTCGGAATCTGCGAAGATCATTGAGGGGGCAGTGGATGCTTCCATGAACATAATCGGCAGTATTCAGAACATTGCAAACCAGACCAATCTTTTATCGCTTAATGCCAGTATAGAGGCAGCCAGAGCCGGTGAAGCGGGAAGGGGCTTTTCGGTTGTTGCGAATGAGGTTTCCAACCTTTCAAACTCCACAAAGGAGACGACCCAGAACATTGCAGATATACTCAATAACATGAACGATGCGGTCAAGGACATCTTAAAAAAGATAGATCAGATAAGCGAGAGTATATCCACCGAGAATGAAGAGATGAAAACCATCGATGAGACGGTTGATGAGCTCCACAAGGCCGCTAATGAGATAGCTGCCATGGCTGAGACTTTATACAAGTAATAGGAGATAAACACAAAGACCATGTCAGGCGTGACATGGTCTTTGTGGGTTTTTCTGTTATGTGCAGAGTGTTTTCTTATGGATCATCACTATCGTCATCTGACAGCGTGATATCTGTGCAATTATCTCTATTATCTATCCAGTATTCGAGAATATCGTATTTATCAGTCGGGAGGGCAGTATCCGGATCCTTCAGTTCACATACTGTGATCTGATCTTCTCTCCATCCCGGGATATCAGGCGACTCTGCGTCGGCAGCAAACGGGTTCTTCCGGCATATGATAAAGGATCGGACAAAAATATGTTCACTTTCCAGTGCTTTTTCCGCAAATCCGTCCATGTCCGTGACCGTTACAGGCAGAACATCAGTTAAGATCACAGTATCCGTCTGTCCCCGTGAGTTTCCCGGCTCGCCGGTAAATTCAGGATAGATAGTCAATGATGCATAGCATGTGCAGTTTGAAATATCAAAACCGAGTTTATCTGCCTGTATTTTCAGAACACTGTCACTGAAATCCTGTAACCGTTCCGAGGTATATATGCTGCCGGTTTCCACATTTGCCCAGAACTCGTATTTATCTCCGTCAAGCTTGTAGTTGCCTTTGACGTAATCACTCATCTCAAGCCTGTCAGCTGCCGGACGGGCAATATCCGCATATATCTCCGTCACTGATGCTTGTCTGCCCGTTTCGGCAAAATAATCTTCCATCAGTTTTTGTCCGGTTCTCACCTGTTCATTTTCTCCCTGCACACAGCCGGTGAGGAGTAGCGCTACCGGGAGCATTAGTATTATGGATCTGATCCTGTTTGTGATTGTCATGTGAACCATTTCCCTGTCGTAGAAAACACTATTTTACAGTGACTTTGATCTTTTGTGTAACGCCGTTGACTTTCACGGAGATGGTTGCTTTTCCTTTTTTGATGCCTTTTACAGTGAGCTTTCCGTTCTTGTATGTAGCCTTTGCAACCTTGGCAGAGGACGATGAAACACTGACTTTATCACCGTTAAACATGGTGGCTACCTTTACGGTAACACTCTTCGACGGTTTAATCTTTACGGATTTCTTTCCGACAGAGACGATAGAGGTATTAAATGTCTCGGCATTCAGCTCTGCAAATTCCTGCTCTATTTCGCCATAGAAGCCGGCAATAGCTCCTTTTTTGCTGTAATCAGTTTTGTAGTTTTTATCGCCTATTTTGATCGAAGCATTTGCAACAGCGATCTTACCCTCAAACGCACGATCCATAGATACCCTGAATAGCGGAACAGCATCTCCCGTGGCCGGGATCGGATCGGACCAGATCCTGTTGGAACCGGTCGCTTCATCCCAATCCTGCGTCTTAAAAGTAGGATTAAGAGTGGCATCCACGATCTCAACCTTGACCATATCTCCGACTACTTTGGCATTTTTTACGCAGGGAATGTCATCTGTTTCCTCGTCATTTTTAATGTTCAGACCTTTCCAGAAAACACAGTTTTTTCCATAATCAAATCCGACGCGTACAACTGTGTCGCTTTCGAGATATCCGTTTACGCCGAGATCCTCAAACCAGAATGAAACCTTTGGATCGATAAAGACTGAACCATCGGTTTCCATAAAATACGAACAGGGAAAATAAATGTCTGCACTCACTGTGTATGAATTAAAATCCGAAGAAAATAAGCCGGGTTCATTCCAGCTCTGAATATCGGATGATCCCATCAGTCCGCCGTCAT
>JAFYAD010000311.1 GCA_017540915.1 Lachnospiraceae bacterium | reverse complement strand
GCCGATTACCACGGCGATCACCGCCCCTATAACAAAACCGGGCATCATACCGCGTACGGTCATGCGGCTTACATTTTTATCCGTTGCAATGCCCACATACCAATTCATGCTCGGAATAACTGCATAGTTGACCACTCTGGTTGTCCCGTCGTAGTCTTTGATCTCCACAGGCGTTTGATTTCCGGCTGCTATATTATCCATCAGCGCTGCGTAGGGTGCATCAGGAACATCCATCACGCCAAAGGGTTCATCATCGAATTTGTATACCTCATTCGGATGAACGACCATTTCATTTTTACGATCAATCAAAAAAGCATAGCTGTTTTCTTCTGTCTTAGCATTGCTGATCACATCTACCAGGGTATCTACAAACACATCTTCACAGAGCACTCCACGTAGCTGTCCATCTGTATAGATGGCCTGAGAGATCGTTATGACAGGCAGACCGGAGTCTGCATCCATATAGGGTGTGGAATAAAACAATCCACCTGTATTGACTGCTTCCACAAACCACTCTCGATCATGGACAAAATCCACGCTTCCATCGCTGATATAGTCAGAGGCACACACCATGATGTTGTCAAGATTGGTAAAATAAATATCATACAAGACCTCGTCCCTGTTCATTCCATTGAAGACCTTTTCCAGATACCGATGCAGAGCATCATTGTCCAGATCCGCTGCTCCATCTGCCACCATAGCTGATGCCAGTGTATCGATGATTGCACCATGACTAGCAACCCAGGAATCCAGTTCCTGGGCATAACGTCCAGCTGAAGCACTGTATTCTTCATTCATTTCATTTTTCAGGATGACAGATGCACTGAAATAGCTGATACATGATAGAGCGATCGCCCCGGCAATCACAGATACGATCGCCATCAGAATAAGTTTATTTCTAAGTGACATATATTTCTCCTCCTTTCTTTATCATCTGTGATAGATGCCCTTAACACAGTTATATTGTCATTCCTACTAAAAAAATTTATAGAGTTATCTTTAGTTCCAGAGTGAGTTTTATAAGCACACTCTGATTTTTTTGAGGGCGGTCGTTAAATCAGGCCGCCCAATGGTACCTTGATAGTTTATAAGCAAGAAAGAAAGTGCCCCTGAAAAGTCTCAACCAAATAAGGCTGCGGCCTCGCTCATCCGACTAGCGACAGGCACCTCGAACGGACATCTGCTCTCACATGCCCTGCAGGAGATACATTCCGCTGCCGTATGCTCCAATGCTCTGTAGTGTTCCCTTACGCTTTCCGGTACACTCCTCTGTAATGTCGCCAGATCATAAAGTTTATTCACCATCGCGATATCGATCCCTGCCGGACAGGGCTTACAGTGTCCGCAATAGGTGCACTGTCCCTTATACGAATGCAATGGCGCTGTTGCTATAACCGATGCATAATCCTTTTCGTCATCGCCTGCATCTTCATAAGAAACAGCTGCATCCACCTGCTCCTTTGTATCATAACCACACAGTATCGACGCCACCCCGGGTCGGGTCAATGCATAATGGATCAGCTGAACCGGCGTGAAAGCAACTCCGAAGGGCGACCTGTCCTCATCCAGAAGCGCTCCTCCAAAGAAGCCCTTCATGACTGTCAGACCAACATTTTTCTCCTCACACATGCTGTAAAACTCCGCCCGTTCCGGATCGATCCCCGAATACCTCTCATCATATCCGTCCCACATGGTATTCAGATCATCCGTAGCCGGGCGCATATCAAATGCAGGATTGATGCTGAACAATATCATCTCGATAAAGCCTGTCTGCACTGCCTTTTTTCCGATCACAGGATTATGCGTACTAAGACCGATATGTCTGATCACGCCCTTATCATGCAGCTCATGGACATAGGCGATAAACTCCCCGTTCATGGCCTTATCCCAGTCTTCCAGCGTATCTATATAATGGATCATCCCCAGATCCACATAATCCGTCTGCAGCCTGTTCAGCAGATCCTCAAACGCCGGTATTACGTTCTTCATATCTCTCGTCCTGACATACTGTCCGTTCTGGTAGGTAGACCCTATATGTCCCTGTACATACCAGCTGTCTCTGCAGCCCTTCATGGCTTCGCCTATGATATCCCGCGATTTGGGATCGGGCATCCAGCAGTCAACGATATTTATGCCCTTACTGTGAGCATATTTCAAAAGCTCAACAGACTCTTCGGTCTCATGACGTTCAAGCCATTCACCGCCAAATCCGATCTCACTCACTTCCAGTCCTGTCTTACCTAGAATCCTCTTTTTCATCGCATTACTCCTTATTTGAAACATACCCTTTTTATGATTCCCTTCATATTTTACTGCTCCACATGTTTTTCATAAAACACCAGAGTCATGCGTTCATTCACAACCTCTTCCTGCCCGGTACGGACAAAGCCGCATTTTTCGTACAAATGACAGTTTCGAGGCTCCTGCTTGATCGTATCAAGCTTCCATGTCTTTATCTCAGGATGCATGGAAAATGCCTTCTGCAATGCCGCGTATCCGTAGCCCCTGTTCTGATAGCGCGGCAGTATAAAGATCGGACTTACAAAGGAAACCTCGTGCTCCTTCGGATCATTGTGTCCGATATTGATCACGCCAACCCTGGCGCCTGACACGCAGATGAAGTAATACTTCCTGTTTGCAACCTTCGCCCTGTTCCGTATCTTCTCAATTGATTCTATCGCCGGCGATCCTTCATCATGATATTTTTCATACAGGGGCATAAAGCTTTCTACCTGCATCGCGTGCAGCTGCTCCAGCTCATCTTCCCTTACCTCTTCCAGATATATCTGCTGTATCGGTCTGTCTGCCCTCATATCCGGCAGCGCGAAACGCTCTTTTATCATTTTAGCCACTTCAGAGGGTTCGAGATGGGTATTATCTATCTTGATGTAATTTGCAAAAGGCACCTCTCCATCACGGCTCACCAGACGGTATTTAGTCTCCTCGCGTGTCATGCGGTCATCAGAGATTACCGTATCTCTCTTTGATGCCTTATGCAGCAGGCGGTTCTCCGTCTTGTTACGCCTGAGCCTTACTTCCCGGTCAGCTACAAGCTCCACGTAATATACCGTACCGCCCGTAGCCTCAAAACGCTCCGCAACTCTTTTTATATAATCCCATTCCGATGGCAGATCAAATGCCATCATATAGGTAAAGATCATCCCCTGAAAATCCGTTTTTAAAAATGCCTCGAAGCAGTCCTCCCTGATCTTCGTAACAAGCTCCGGTTCAAATCTGCCAAAGAGCTCCAGCACCGGCTCGATCGCAATATGATTATGAAACAGACGAAAATCCGTGATCTTCATCAGCTCCTGTCCTACCGTCATCTTCCCTACAGCGCCGCTGCCCAGGATTATTATCAGATCCATTTTTCACTCCTCCTTTATGTGTTCATCCATCTTTCCAAGAAGACATCTATATGCTCTTCTATAGTAGCCATTGCCTCATCTTCTTTATCCGGAGACCTGTCGCATAACTGTATCAAAATAAAAAAATGTATTGACAACAGCAGTCTGTTTTGCTATCCTTTCGCTCAAAGAAATGGGTTTTGTGTCCGGTAAGCTCATTATGAGTCGAGGGAGTTGCTCGTTTTTTTTATGTCCAGAATATTTTTCACCGTATCTTTAAGATCTGATTGCTCTTTTACATGTAAAACATTATACATCAAAACTGATTCTTCACAAACAAAAAAGCCAATGAATTTACTTCATCAGCTTTTATGATCGATACAACTGCATTTCACTTTAAATAATAAAAATCTATCCCAACGTTACATCCAATATCATCATCAGCGTGAATCCGACGGAAAACATGATGACACCGATATTGGAATGCTCTCCCTCTGACATTTCCGGTATCAATTCCTCAACTACAGGTTTTTGCCAAGGTCATTTACTCCGCTGTGTCCGTTCGTGTTGCTTCAGGCTATCTGCCAATTTTCCGCCTCCTGTCGGATCTTTACAAATCCCGCATACTTTCCGCCCAGTCTCACAAGCTCCTCGTGTTTTCCTCTTTCTACTATCGCCCCTTCATCCACTACCAGTATCTGGTCTGCCGCCTCGATAGTCGCCAGTCTGTGAGCGATGATGATCACGGTTTTGCCTTTTGAAAGCTCAGTCAGCGCTCCCTGGATCAGATGCTCGTTCTCCGGATCTATGCTGGCGGTCGATTCATCCAGTATTATGATCGGCGAGTCTTTAAGAATTGCTCTGGCTATGGAGATCCTCTGTTTCTGTCCTCCGGATAGCGTTCCACCTCCTTCTCCGATCACTGTATCGTACCCATCAGGCAATTCCATGATGAAGTCATGGCAACGCGCTTTCTTTGCTGCTTCGATCATCTCATCCTCCGACACATCTTCTCTGCCGAAGCAGATGTTTGCGCGAATGGTATCATTGAACAGGTAAACATTCTGAAACACCATTGAAATATTGGTAAGAAGGCTGTCAAGGCTGTATCTTTTCAGATCTGTACCTCCCAATAGTATGCTGCCCTTTGTCACATCATAAAATCTTGCGATCAGATTACAGATGGTTGTCTTTCCGCTGCCCGAGGGACCTACGATCGCTGTCGTGCTTCCCTGCGGGATCTCAAAAGATACATCCTTTAAAACCTTTCTGTTTTCTGTAGATATTGCGTTGGAGTATGAAAAATCAACGTTTTTGAATGCAATATCAAAGCTCCCCGGCTTTATATCCTCTCCGTCTGCGTCAAGAAGGTTTGTGTCAGAAAACATTTCCATCTTGTCGAAAGCATTATTTATAACGGATAAAACATGTGCGCTGTCTGCAATAGGTTCCACAGAATTGAATATCGACATTGACAGAAAAGCTACGATCAATACCATCGACAATTCAAGCCTGCCTTCGATACCGGCATACATAACTGCGATGATCATCCACACGCTTGCTGCTTTCAGGGCAAATATGTGCAGGCAATTGTACGGGATAAATCCCCATTCGATCTTTAAGGCTATTTTTTTTGCGCTTGCGCAGGCCTGTGCGAAATCCCGCACGGATGCCCCCTCCATTCCGAAGGACTTTACAATGGGTAAACCTCTGGTGTACTCCAATGCCGCTCTTGTGAGCTTTTCATTTTCTGCATTCAGTACTTTCGTATTGGCTGCGCTGTGCCGTGATATCATCATGAGAAACAAAAATGACACCGCAACACCGCCTAAAGCGATCAACGCACACTCGGGAACCATAAAAAGCAAAAACAGCAGAATACACACAAAATTCAGATATCCTCCCACAAATCCGTCCACCATGCGGATTCCCATATTCTCAAGCGTAGCAAGTCCCGTCGTTATGGCATTTAATATCGCTCCGGTATCGTTTGTCTGGAAGTATCCTAACGATACACGCTTCAGCGCTTCTCCGATCTTCAGTCTGTCCCTCGCCACCAGCTC
>JAFYAD010000310.1 GCA_017540915.1 Lachnospiraceae bacterium | reverse complement strand
CAGACAGTTCCACCGAATATGCATGCAAGAGCTGCCTGTCTATATCGGCATATTTATTGAACAGCTTATTTGCAGCTTCATCCCCGTATTTAGGATCCCCTATGACAGGATGTCCTATGGATGCCAGATGCGCCCTGATCTGGTGGCTCCTGCCGGTTATCAGATGTACGGAAAGATGGGTGTACTCGCCTATAACCTCTATGGGTTCGTATGTAGTCTCTATGTAAAGTCTGTTGGTTCCGCTGTCCGCGAAAACACTGACCATATTCTCCCTCTCGTCTTTCAAGAGGTATCCTCGAATTGTCTCGGGCTTGTCTATCACTCCTTTTACAAGGCAGCGGTAGAATTTTTTAAGGGAGCGTTTTTTTAACTCTCCGGAAAGATACTGCAATCCCTTCAGGGATTTTCCAGCCATTATGAGACCGCTGGTATTCCTGTCCAGGCGGTTACATATAGAGGGTTTGAATGTCTGAAGCGCATCCACCGAAAACTGCCCCGTCTCCAAAAGATATGCTATTATATGCTCATTAATGGAAATATCCTTGGTCTCCGCTTTCTGTGACAGGATCCCGGCAGGCTTATTGACTATGATGATGTTGTCATCCTCAAAGACAACATCAAGATCTGTTTTTACTGAATTTTTGACAGAAAAATTAAGCTCTTTGCGTGGAGCCATCTTGTCAAAGGTCTCATCGGACAAAAAAAGCTTTACCAGATCTCCTTTTGCGATGATCTCACTGCCGGCGGCTTTATTGCCGTTCAGCGTAATATTCTTTTTTCGGAGCATCTTATAGATAAATGACGCGGGGGCATCACTCATAAGCTTTTTCAGGTACTTATCAAGCCTCTGTCCCGATTCATTTTCTCTGATCTCAAACTGCTTCATATGTTCGTCCGTCTTGTCCGTTTATACTCAAAAAACCCCGTGGTTTGGACACGGGGCACTGTCTATACATTCTATTCCTGTGGTGCGGATTCGGGGGCAGCATTGCTCTCCGGCTCTTCATCGAAGCCCATGGGCTTTAACTGCGCCCTGTTGGATACCACGATCTGAAGATTCTCAGAGAGTGATGTAATAAGGTTCTCGTATCTGTTGTGTGTTGAATCAACTGCCTTGGCTAAGATCTGTTCCACGCCTTTAAGACAGCTGTCTGTGTAATCTATGGCGCTCATGCGGATGCTGTTGGCATCTTCCGTAGCCTTATCCAGTATTTCCTGGGCCTGTCTTGTGGCTATCAGCACGACTTCATTAGCCTGAGCATAAGCATTCTGCATGATCTGATGCTCGCTCACCAGCTCCTCTTTTTTGACCTGGGCTTCCGCTATAATGGAATCAGCCTTTGATCTTGCATTTGCCAATATTGCATCCTGATTGGATATGATCTTCTGATAACGTCTGATCTCATCCGGTGTATTGACTCTCAGTTCAGCCAGAAGAGACTCTATCTCCTCTTTATTAACAATGATATTGCCCGGGGATAATCTGGATTGTTTACAGGTTTCAATATAATCTTCGATGTCTGCTATTGACTGCTCAATCTTGCTGTTCATTACTAATCCTCTCTCTCATAATTTATGATATAGGGATCAAAAATGATCCACAGGGCATAAGGCCTTAAATCATATTATAAGCTCATGCCAAAGATCCTATCTTAGCATATATACGGTCAGCCACCGTCTTGGGAACAAATTTTGAAATATCAGCTCCGTATCTGGCAAATTCCTTCACCACCGTGGATGACAGATATGAGTACTCCAGACTCGTGGTCAAAAACAGAGTCTCGATGTTGTCGCGTTCCACGTGATTGGTCTGGGCTATCTGAAGCTCATACTCAAAATCGGAAACCGCCCTGAGTCCCCTTATTATGATATCGGCTCCCACCGACTCCGCAAAGTCTATGGTGAGACCACCAAAAGATGCCACCGAAACATTCTCATACTCCGATACAACATCTTGTATCATTTTAACACGTTCGTCGATTGAAAACAACGAATTTTTTGCGCTGTTGTTCAATACGGCGACCACCAGTCTGTCCGTAAGCTTTGACGCTCTCCTGATAATATCCAGATGCCCGTATGTCACGGGATCAAAGCTTCCGGGATATATAGCCGTCTTCATCAGTTTGATTTCCTTTTCAAAAATACATGTTTGCTGGATTTGTATTCTTTTTCTTTGATTATATCAAATCCCAATTCAGTTACAAAGGAAAAGTTTCGATCCAGTCTCGCCTCTATCACGATCAGGGGATCATCTGCCAAAACCTTCCCTTCGTCCAGCGCCCTCAAAACATCGGCTTCAACGCCGAGATCATAAGGCGGATCCATGAATACAATATCGAAATTGCCGCCCTTAAGCTGTCTTACAGCCGAAAGGCAGTCACCGGGTATCACCCTGGCGCGGTCAGCAAGCTTTGTAGTCACAAGGTTTTCCTGTATACATTCCACTGAGCGCCTGTCATTATCGCAAAAACATGTATACTCTGCACTGCGGCTCAACGCCTCTATCCCGATCTGTCCGCTTCCCGCGAAAAGATCCAGAAATCTGGTGTCATCATATATATAGGGCATCAGCATATTGAACAGAGTTTCCTTGATCTGATCACCTGTGGGTCTCGTGTTCATCCCCTCCGGAGTCACGAGTTTCAGTCTTCTCGCAGTGCCCGCTATGACTCTCATATTACCTCTGCTCCTTTAATACATCTTTATTCTGTACGATATAATCAACCAGCGAAATGACGGTGAGTGCCAAAGACAGATATACCAGTATAAGTCCCGTCACATGTAAAACAGTGTATGCCATATTGCCTGTAATACCAAGGGTTATGAGCTGCTGTTCAACGATCAGCACTATAACTGCCACCATGGTGAAGGCCGTCTTAAGCTTGCCCCATATACCGGCCGCAATGACTATGCTCCTCTCCGCGGCTATCAGCCTGAAACCGCTGATGATGAACTCGCGGCTTATGATGACGATCACTATCCAGCAGGCGATCCTGTCAAGCTCCATGAGACATATCAGCGCCGCCGATACCAGAAGCTTATCCGCCAGGGGATCCATAAACTTTCCGAAGTTTGTGATCAGATTATATTTTCTGGCTATCATACCGTCGAAAAGATCGGTGAGACTTGCGATGATGAATATCACAAGCGCTATGGTATCACCGTATGGTATGCTGCGTATCAGAAGCGCAGCCACAAAAAACGGTATCAGCACCACTCTGGCAGTGGTGAGTTTATTCGGTAGGTTCATATAACTCTCCAGTCAGGTCATATTCTTTTGCACCGGTTATCCTGATCTTCACCAGATCACCGGAAAAAAGTTTTTTGTCGGATGTTATAAACACCAGACCATCTACATCAGGTGCATCACGGTAGGTTCGCCCCACATATACACCCTCATCAGGGATCTCTCCCTGTATGAACGCCTCGGTCACGGTACCTGTGAGCCTCTTATTGATATCTCTTGATATCTCGGCCTGCAGCACCATAACATCATTTTTGCGCTCGAGTTTAACATCCTCATCGATCTGTGAGTCGAAGTCCGCCGCGGGTGTGCCTTCCTCCCTGGAATATGTGAATACTCCCAGCCTGTCAAACTCACAGTCATCTATAAATCCCAACAATGTGTCCATATCTTCTTCATCTTCACCGGGAAATCCAGTGATGATGGTGGTACGCAGGGTTATGTCGGGAATACTGCTCCGCAAAAGCCTGATCTTCTCTCTGATCTGCTCGCCCGTGACCGCTCTTCCCATGCGCCTTAAGATCTTATCGGAAGCATGCTGTATAGGCATATCCAGATAATGCAGCACCTTGGGATTACGCTTTATGGCTTCCACAAGCTCTGCGTCAATCTCTTCGGGATAACAGTACATTATGCGTATCCACTTAAGCCCCTCTATCTGAGAAAGCTTATTAAGCAGCTTAGGAAGGGATTTAACTCCATAGAGATCGGTACCGTACAGACAGGTCTCCTGAGCCACCAGTATCAGCTCTTTTACGCCACCCTCCGCAAGCCTTACAGCTTCATCGTATAGATCCTCTATAGGATAGCTGCGGTAATCACCTCTCACGGAAGGGATAACACAGTATGTGCATCTCCTGTTGCATCCCTCAGCGATCTTCAGATATGCGAAATGACCTCCTGTGGTGAGAAGTCCGGGCTTTTTGTCCGGGAGTCTGTCTCTGTCATCCAGCACGCAGACGGGATTAAGCCTCTCATTTTCATCCTGCATATCCAAACCGGATATATCACCTGACAGATTATTATCAGCATTTGACCGACCGGAAAGCTCATCTATGACTTCCACAATCTTATCATAGGATGTGGTGCCTACAATGGCGTCCACTTCAGGAAGCTCCGTCTTTATCTCCTCGCTGTAGCGCTGGGCAAGACATCCGCACACAATGAGCCCTCTGCATTTACCGGACTCCTTATAGGAAGCCATCTCTAAGATGGTATCGATGCTCTCTTCCTTGGCATCCCCTATAAAGCAGCATGAATTCACTATGATATAATCTGCATCATCCGGCTCATCTGTCACCCTGTATCCGGCACGGTCCAAAAGCCCTAACATGGTCTCTGAATCCGTTAGATTTTTATCACATCCGAGGGAAACAAAAAATATATTCATTACTCTTCTTCCGCAGTCAGGATCTTAACTTCTCCTGTATACAACTCTTCAACAGCGATGGACAGT
>JAFYAD010000309.1 GCA_017540915.1 Lachnospiraceae bacterium | reverse complement strand
AAGATGAAAAATGTATATTTTACAATCACAGGGATTAAAATGTTTTCATCTGTGGAGTCCCTTGGACCAGCTGACGAAGTAACAGAGATCATGATTGAACTTGCATATAATCATGATGATGTCGTGAACCGGATTGCAAGGAAGGCTATTTTTACAGGAGTCGGTTCATAATAGGTGACGGAGCGATTCAAATGACCGCATAGACATGAAGTACGACCGAATAGACATAATTCGTTGTCAGCATATCCGGAGACCGCTATACTTTGATCATCAGCAAATAACGCCTTGAAATGTAAGGAGAAAAACGGAGGAAGCAAAGATGGAAGAGAACAAAAACATGGCATTAACGGATGAGAAAATGCAAAATGTAGCGGGCGGCAAAACGATGCCGGACGGACGCTACTACGAAGAGAGGGCACGGATCGTTCGTGAGATCTTCGAAAACCCGTACCCGGAATTGATTTTTGCAGAACATAATATATGGGATGATTGCCAGAGAGATGGCTGTGGTGTATATATGATTCAAAAGGAGAATTATGATCTTAACTACGCCACAGGACAGAAAGGCGTCTTTAAGCCGGGTGATATTGTGGGAATCATTTCAATCAGGAGCTATTACACAAACGATATTGTCGGCAAGATTGAATAATAACCATGCGTAACAGAAGAATGAGAAAATAACTATGTGAAAAACAAAGAGGCATATCCGGTAAAGAAAAAGAGATTAACCGGAAGCATCTGTTTGACATGGAGACTATATTGGATGCTGGGTAACAGGCACTGTTACATTATCCTAAAAAAGTGGTAATGTATATAAGGTATCTATGGTTGCGGGCTCACGTTAGAGAAAAACAAAGCGCTGACTACGATAAGGCGCATAATCGTAAAATGAATATGTGGGCTGATTATTGATTTTTTGAAGCAAGCAAAGCCTTGAGTCTGGCAATTTCTTCATCTTTGCTGGCAAGAGACTGATCCTTTTCGGCGATAGCACGCTTCTGCTTGGCAATAGTCTTTTCCCTGTCGGTAATGCGGTCGGCCAGATCCTGCTCGCGCAGCAGATAGTCCTCGCGAGCTTCGCATTGCTGCTGGATGCGCTCATTTTCGGAGAGCTGATATAGAGTTTATTGGTACCGGTAATGCAAGTGATGAGTTAACAAAAAAACTGAATTCTGCAGTTATGAAGGCTCGGATAAATGAAGTGTGGAGGACTCAGGATATGAAAGAATGGGTTGTGATACAGGATGCTAGGGACGAGGGATATGAGGATGGTCGAGAGGATGGATATCTTGAAAGAGATACCGTTAAAATATTCGAAATGCTTCATTCTGGCAAAACTGCAGAAGAGATAGCGGAATTCTGTGGCTATCCCATAGAGCAGGTGAAAGCAGTAGAAACGGAGCTGCTCGTATCTGCAGACTGATGGTTTTCAGTTGTAGTTTTTTCGCATAAGGTCATATATAAGCTTCTGATGCAATACAGGAATGTACGGGAGCTCGCGCCGTATCGGTTTTGACCGGCCGGCGGGGTTTTTATTTGCCGGAGATGATTATTTGACAAGAATATTTTATTCTGCTAATCTACACAAAGTTGTTGGCAGTCTGCCAAAAACTGCACCGGGTGTCCGCCCGCTGCAAATACCACAGAATTATAAATATACGATGCCCGGACCGTTCTGAAGATGTCTTTTAGGATACCTGTGATCCTTTCCGTTCTTATATTATCTTCGGTTCCGGACAGCATCGGGAAAGGAGAGAAGATGGAAATAATACCACAAGTAGATTGAGAACAATGATGGATAGTGCTAAACTGAAAGGAGCAAGTTATATGGGAGAAAAAGATATAACGGAAAAGGCACTGATATCTTTTAATGATGTCTTTGCTGACATAGTAAACAACCTGGTCTTTGGTGGAGAGAAACGCGTTGACGAGGCGGATCTTGAACAGGCACCGGATCATGGTGTTTATCGAGGCGATAGCAGTTTCAGAGAGCTGGAGCGTGATGTATCAAAATACTGGAAAGAAAACAATATCCGCATAGCGCTGCTGGGGATAGAGAACCAGACAATGCCCGAGGATGACATGCCGGTACGTGTGATGGGTTATGACGGACTGGCATACCGTGACCAGATAAGATACGAAAGTGACGAAAATGGTATCCGTAGAAAAGTAGTAGACATATATCCGGTCATAACGCTGGTGCTATACTTTGGATATGAGAGACACTGGGATAAAGCCCGTACACTGCACGAGGCACTTGGTGATACACTTAAACTGGAAATAAAAGGGCTAGTGAATGATTATGCAATCAATCTGTACGAGATTGCATATCTGACTGATGAGCAACTGGAAGGCTTTCAAAGTGATTTCAAGTATGTGGCAGATTACTTTGTACAGAAGCAGAGAACAGGGACTTATACAGGTTCGCGTGAAGCGATGACGCATGTTCGTGAGGTGCTGCAGCTTATGACGGTGCTGACCGGAGATGGCAGATTTGCTTCAGTGACAGAGCAGGAAACAACAATAGAAACGAAGAAAGGGGAAATAAACAGTATGTGTGATGTTTTGGATGCAATCGAGAAAAAAGGGTATGATTTGAGGACCAGAGAAGATGCGATAAGGATGTATCAGGATGGTATTGATACGAGGCGTATTGCTAAAATCATGGACATCGATATCGAGACAATCCTTAGTTGGCTGAGAGAGGCTGGGGAGATATAAAAGACTCAATATTTACATGAATACTAATCCCGCCGTATCGGTTTTGACCGGCCGGCGGGATTTTGTTTTTTTACTTTATTATATATATATGGTAAAATTAAAACCAAAGCGGGCTGAACAGCGGGGCCCCTGCAGGGTCGTTTTATGAGGCAGAAAGAGGTAATATGAAAAAAAGAATTACAAAGATAGCAGCAGTGATCTTTTCTTCGGCAGTGGTCATGACAGGAATGACTGCCTGCGAAGGCAATGGAAATGTGACTCCGGAGAATGTTGAGCAGGAGCCTGCCACAGAGGAGACTGTGGCTGAAGAGTCCCTTCCTACCGATGTTTCCGAGGAAGAGGTGGAAGTACCCGAAGGGTTCCATCTGGTATGGCATGACGAGTTCAACGGTACCGAGTTAAATGAGGATGACTGGAACCGCGAGGAGCATCCTGTCGGCTGGGTAAACCATGAGCTGCAGGAATACATTCCCTCTGCTGACTATGCATATGTTAAGGACGGCGAGCTGATCATCCAGCCCACAAAGATCGAGGACGAGAACGGAAATGTTTCCTATGTTTCCGGACGTGTAAACACCCAGAACAAGCACGATATCAAATACGGCTATGTGGAGGCCCGCATCAAGTTCCCTCAGGGCAAGGGTTACCTGCCGGCTTTCTGGATGATGCCCCAGGACGAGGATTATTATGGACAGTGGCCTAAGTGCGGCGAGATAGACATAGCCGAGGTACTGGGCAACAGCACGAATACCAACTACGGAACTATCCATTACGGCGAGCCCCATTTCCAGAACCAGGGCATATATACCCTTGCTTCCGGGGATTTTGCAAACGAGTACCATGTCTTTGCAATAGAGTGGGAGCCGGGACTTATCAAGTGGTTCGTGGACGGCGAGCAGTATTTTGAGACCAATGACTGGTTTTCCAAGTGGCCGGATGAGGAGGAGAAGCCTTATCCCGCACCTTT
>JAFYAD010000308.1 GCA_017540915.1 Lachnospiraceae bacterium | reverse complement strand
GAGCCTGTTTCAAGGAAGGCATCTCCCGTGGATGGCCAAACGCCTCTCGTATCCTTTGATAATGTTAGTTTCAAATACCATGACGATTCCGATGCAGCAGTCAAAAACCTGAGCTTCAGCGCCTGCAAGGGACAGCTCATCGGCATTATAGGTTCCACCGGATGCGGAAAGACCACCGTTGCAAACCTGATCACGGGCGCCTACAAGCCCACCTCGGGAACCGTTGATGTTTCCGGCGAGATCGCTGTGGTACCGCAAAAAAGCGTTCTCTTTTCCGGCAGCATTGCTGACAACCTTAAGTTTGGAGATAAAAACGCAAGCGAGGAAAAAATGTGGAACAGCCTGTCTGTTGCAGATGCCGCGGATTTTGTCCGACAAAAAGAGGGAGGACTTTCCTATACAGTCACTCCGGGAGGCAAAAACTTTTCCGGCGGTCAGAGACAGAGACTTTGCATCGCAAGAGCATTATGCAAGCCTGCGGACATACTGATCTTAGACGACTCCGCCAGCGCCCTGGATTACGCCACAGAGAGGAAACTCAGGGATAACCTTTTGAATATGCCTGACCGGCCGCTTATCTTCTGGATCTCCCAGCGTGCCGCTTCCATAGTGGGCGCTGATCAGATACTGGTGCTGGAGGACGGTGAGTGTGCAGGCCTCGGAAACCATGAAACATTACTGAGAGAATGTGAAACTTACCGTGAAATATACGAATCCCAGAACTGATCCAAATACACAGATCATAGTTAAAACTTTTTTCAATTACACCATCAAAAACAAACATGAATAAAAAAACACTTTCAAAACTTCTTAAATATGTTGCGAAATACAAGATCAGCGCGGCAGGGTCCCTGATCTTTTCCGTGCTGTCAGTGGTCTGCGCTTTGTACCTGCCCATATTGAACGGACGGGCCATAGACTGCATCATCGAAAAAGGCAGCGTTGACCTTCCGCGGATTGCCACCATCTTAATCGAGGCAGCATTTGTGATCGCCGCGGGTTCTGTTTTTCAATGGATCATGACCTTGATAAACAACCGCCTGGTCTTTTCCGTCGTAAAAGACATAAGACAGGACGCCCTTGATGTCATACAACGCCTCCCCTTAAGCTATGCCGATTCGCACAGCACCGGCGACATTGTAAGCCGCGTCATAACCGATGCCGAACAGATCGGCGACGGTCTGCTCTTAGGCTTTTCCCAGACTTTTACGGGAGTGATGACAATACTCGGCACCCTTATTTTCATGCTGAGATTAAACCTTGTGGTCACATTGATCGTTGTGGTGATAACTCCCCTGTCCCTATTTGTGGCATCTTTTATCGCCAAAAATACTCACAAGTATTTCACAGCTCAATCCAAAACCAGGGGAAATCAAACAACCCTGATAAACGAAGTCATATCCGAAGAAAAAACGGTTCAGGCATTCAACATGGGTGGGCATTATATCGATGCTTTTAATGAGATAAATGATGATCTTGAAAAAACATCCCTGAAAGCCACCTTCTATTCTTCCCTGACAAACCCATGCACAAGATTTGTCAACTCCAGCATTTACGCAGCTGTTGCCGCCATTGGAGCGCTGAACGTTATCTCAGGCGGCATGACAGTGGGAAGCCTCACGATCTTTCTAAGTTACGCGGGGCAATATACAAAGCCCTTTAATGAGATATCATCCGTACTGACGGAACTCCAAAACGCAGCTGTATGCGCAGGACGGCTTTTTGAACTGTGCGAAGCTCCTAAATACACTCCGGAGGAGATATTCACAGCAGAAGAGATCAGTGTAGCTTCTGACAGTTACAAGACACTGACCGACAACATCACCATAAAAGACACAAAAACGCCACGGGCTCAGTCAGATCCGGCCGCTCTCTCCGGCACCCCCGGAAATGTGGGATTCGATAATGTAAGCTTTTCTTACACACCTGACAAACCCCTGATCAAGAACTTAAATCTTGATATTACAAACGGAATGCATGTTGCTATTGTAGGGCCTACAGGCTGTGGCAAAACCACGCTTATCAATCTGCTGGAAAGATTTTACGACGTCAATGAAGGAGAGATAAAACTGAACGGAAAAGGCATAACCGAAATGCCTTATCACGGACTTCGAAAACATTTTGGAATGGTACTGCAGGAAACATGGATCAAGACCGGAACCGTCCGTGACAATATCTGCATAGGAAAACCAGACGCAACAGACGAAGAAGTTGAAAAAGCCGCAAGAGCCGTACACGCTCACAGTTTTATCAAAAGACTTCCTCACGGATATGACACCATGTTGGGCGAAGGCGGAGCAGTGTTATCCGCCGGCGAAGCGCAGCTCTTATGCATCTGCCGTGTCATGATAGCCATCCCCTCCATCCTGATACTGGATGAGGCCACCAGCTCCATAGACACGCGCACAGAACACCGCATACAGCGTGCTTTCAGCAAGATGACCGCAGGCAGGACAAGCTTCATCATAGCCCACCGTCTTTCCACCATCAAAAACTCGGATCTGATCCTGGTGATGAAGGACGGTAACATCATAGAACAGGGCGACCACCACTCACTCATGAGCTTCGGAGGCTTTTACAGTGAGTTGTATAACAGTCAGTTCGTCCTTCAATAGGCATGATCTTTGACCGGATTCGTATATGGATCCGGTTTACACAATTGGAACCATTTCAGATCATAACTTCATCACGATGGTTTCTCCCCCGAAAGGAAAGGTGATAAAATGGCAAAGATAAATGATCCCGAGACGTTTTTTGAAAATCTTCAGTCTGCGGCAGTGCACGACCTGAATTTTATAATCGAGCAGAATTCCGCGCCCTTTCGTAAGCTGATGAGCTACTATCAGTGCGCCATCTACGAGATCGAGACAAAATTCAAGGTTCTGAATGAAGAGTTCTCCCTCACTCACGACCGCAATCCCATAGAAAACATCAAGACCAGACTCAAATCCATGGAGTCCATCACAGAGAAGATGGCACGCAAGAACATCCCCATCTCGGTTGAAAACATAGAAAAAAATCTGAACGACGTGGCGGGTGTCAGAGTCGTATGTACCTTTATAGAGGATATTTACAGGCTTGCAGACTGCCTCACGGATCAGGACGATATCACCCTGATAGCCCGCAAGGACTACATCGAAAACCCAAAACCCGGCGGATACCGCTCACTCCACCTGATCGTTGAGGTACCCATATTTTTGGAAAAAGAAAAGAGACCCATGAGAGTGGAGGTGCAGCTTCGCACCATCTCACAAAACTTCTGGGCCTCTCTGGAACATCAGTTGAGATACAAAAAGGATATACCGGAGGATGAGAAAAACTCCATTGCGGCAGAGCTCAGAGCCTGTGCCGATGAAAATGCCTCTCTCGACCTGCGGATGCAGGATGTACGCAGGCGCATTGAAGCCTTCAAGGTCGAGGAAAAGCCTGTGGAATCGGAACTTTTGAAAGTCCTGGGACTTCCTCAGGGGCTCAACATTCCCGGGTTAAATACGGACATTATTAACGGTCTTCAACCTAGATTTTGATGTCGGCTTTGTGAGACGTTCCGACTGCAGGACCAGGATATCCCCTTCTTCCAGAAAAAGATTGTCAGTGGGCAAGAGTGAGTATCCGTCCCGGAACACCAGAAAGATCCTGCAGTTGTGAGTCTGCATGAATGTTCCTACACCCATGCCGGCGCACTCTTTGTCCACCCTGATCTCTCCTATATGTGACAGATCGATCATGTTGTTCTTGTAGGATTCACGATTGTAATGTTCCACAAAACCGGCGCTGATGATACCCGTGGGTACTGCCACAACTCCCACGCCGAGAAAACTCATGATGATGGTCACGATCTTTCCCACCGTGGTAATGGGGTAGATGTCTCCGTATCCTATGGTGAATACCGTGGCCATCGCCCACCAGAAACCGCTGAAAGCATTCTCAAACTGGTCCGGATTCACCTCATGCTCCACATTGTATATACAAAGGCTTCCGCCCAGCATCAGGAGCAGCAGTATGAAAATACTGAAATAGATCTGTTTTCTCTTTTCATATAAAACACTTGTTATGACACTGAGGGAATCCGAGTAAGGATTAAGCCTGAACAGATGCAAAACCCTCACCACTCTGAGCATTCTGAATACCACCATCCCCGATAAAAAGAAAAACGGCAGTATCGTCAGCAGATCCACAACACCTTCAAAGCTGGTCAGGAACTTAAGCCTGGCCTTCATGGGCTTAACACTGCTGTACAGATAATCCGCTGTCCATATCCTGAGGGCATATTCCACTATAAATATGGAGACCGTGACCATCTCCACCACGGAAAAGATACCGTGATAGGCGTTCAACTCATCAAAGGTATCCATGTACATACAGGCGATGTTGGCCAGTATCACGGTCACGATCATCATGTCGAAGGCCCGGCTGGGTGCATCCCCTATCTGTCCTATCTGGATTATCTCGAATATTCTCTTTTTAAGGTTTTTCTGTTCTTTATCTTTTTTGTTTCTATTCGCTTTACCCATGCTGTATTGGATCCTAATACGTATACGACCTCATATAGTCTTCTTTTCCCACTGTGTAATATACCACAGCCTCTTTTTTGGCATAATCCATGCCCAACTCCATCGCCCTCTGTTTGATGCTCAGGATATTGGTGTTCTCTGTAAGTCTTTTCTTTTTATCCGTGTTTTCCCTTGACAGCTCTTCCACCTGTGCAGTCAGGGATTCGATGGCTGCCTCCCTGTTCGTCAGCTCAGCTTTAAGATTAATGACGGCGGAAAGCATTACAGCCATTATCACCGCTACGGATATAACCCTGACAATCCTCTTTCTGGCGGCCCGGATTCCAATATTGACATCAAGCCGCTGTTTTTTGCGCATATTATAAGCCACCAGGTTATCGTAATAAATATCGATAGCCTCTTCGCTTACGATGTGTCCGGCATTTCTCGCTATAAAGTTGTCGTAATAAGTCCCTCTGAATTCCGCGGTATCAAAATACAGGTCTTCTGCCGTCATCTTTTACTCTCTCACATATTTTGTGTAGGTTTTACTGCACACTACCATATAGTGTATTTCATTGAATTTCAAAAGTAAAGATATTTTTGCACATTTTTTATGAATTTATTTGTTTTTTTCACGTTTTTTTGTATATTTTCTATATTTTTATATCATTTATGAGTTTTTCATTATTTTTTTAGTTTTTAGATATTTTGTGTATATTTTTCAGCCTTATTCGAAGTTCTTATATTATTGTTTATTTTTTTACAAAATTATCTTACCTTTTCTTTTTATTTATCATGATATCACTTTACATCCTTTTTATTCGTATTTATTATAGTTTTTTAAGCATTATTCTTACATTATCGCATTTTATTCAATATTTTCTTTATTGTTCTATTATTTCTGTATTTATTCTATTTTTTTACATTTATTTCCTTGTTTAATCTTTATTTTATTGCATTCTTGTATTATTTCCTTTATTTGCATAATATATATTTATTTTTACCATTATTATCGTTGTTTCGTGTATTTTCATATAATTTCATATCGTTTTTTCAAGGAGTTGAGTTTGACTGGGGTGTTTATAGGACACCTTATGTGGTTTAATATGCAATACAAGGACAACAAGGGAGACAGCAAATGCATATGCTTAATCGTTAACAGTAGCACAGAAAACACAAATACAAAGGAGAGAGAATATGGACAAGATCAATATCTACATCGACATGGACGGAGTACAGGCAGTATACGGCAAAGGCGACACTGTAGAAGACATGGGCAAGCCCGGATATTTCAGAAACAGACCGGTGCAGCAGAATGTTATTGAACTGATCGAAGCGCTGAACATAGATGAACATATAAATCTCATTATATTGTCCGGTGTGTTTAAGGATGACCACTCAGCAGCGGATAAGCTCCTGTGGCTGTTGGAGAGAGATCTGGGAGACGTCAGGGTGTGTTTTGTACCGGAGGGCGAGAACAAATCAGATTACGCCGTGACAGAAGGGCTCAATATTCTGATAGACGATTTTTCAAAAAATCTGTTTGCATGGGAATCCAAAGGTCCGGGATTTGTGGGGATTAAATTCATGAACGGCATCAACGGTACTAAAGGCACCTGGGCAAAACGCAACGGTATCACCCTTGACGCAAGTCTTCCTGCGGAAGATCTTTACGACAGGCTTATCGAGATATCGGAACGATTGGAACAGCACTACATTGCAGCAGGTGTCATCAGTGATGAGACAAATGCACGCAATAACATACCGAAGAGCTTTGTCCTGCCTGATGCCATGACAGACTGTGTCATTCCCTCCGTCGGCATCAATACTCCGGCAGGTATCGCTTACGAGGTAGCTTAATTTTTCAGAACACATAATCCGTTGAAAATGATCATTTTTTCTGATACAATTTCGTGTTGAGATCAAGACAATATCAGGGCGATCCTGTAGAATGTATGTAAAGTGGCTGTGAATAGTAACAAACAGATAAGACATTTGTGCTTGCAGAGGTATCAACATGAAAACCGACACGAAAACCAACGCGAAATTACGTAAACTCTCTTCTATTGTGAGCTTATGCATTATAGTCGCCATTCTTTTGGGGCAGATCACTCTCAGGATAATTGAAAAGAGAAAGGTCGAAAAGCTCCACGACAATGCGGTAACCGCAGGGCAGGCATATCTTCAGACAAAGTACGGCTTTACCACAGATCTTACCGACGAAACCGAATACCCCGCAAGACAGCGTATTCTCCTCGGTGAGGGAATCTACGAATTCTCCGCGGAATATAACGGCCGCAAATTTTATGTGTGGGTAAACTCCAACACTGATGATACCGACAAATGCAAAGATTCATATCAGTATGAAGATATGTTCTCCGAGATCAAAAAACGGCTTTATGCAGAATTTCCCACATCCTTTATTCATTATTTCTGGATAGGGGATGATGACGAATGGGAAACAAGCCACCTTCTGAACGGTGGCTTCTCCGAATATTATGACGGTTCGAACTTTGATGACATTCTGAAAAAAAGCGGCATGGGCAACATCAAGTTTTGTGTTGCAAATGCTTCCTTCAAGGACTCCGACATTCCGCAAATGCTCTCTGACCTGAACTTCTCTTACTGCCTTACCGCTTTTGACAATGCCGAACACCTCAACGAATTTCAGAAGCTAGTGGAGGACACAGGAACACAGCTGTCCACCGAATATACCCTGTACAAATATGCTTATCCTTATATCACGGAAAACATAAATAATCTGCATGGTGAAGTTTCTACACCTCAGATCGTTCTGCATGATGCAGAAGATTTTGTTTATTCATACCTGCCCATTGAAAACTCTGGTTTTCCTGTTGCCGCAGACATAGCTCCACCCACCGCACTCGAAACCAAAGCTTTTACTGAACTGTTCTACTACGCCGGTTCAAAAACTTCCGAAGGATATGACGAGCGACAATATGTAGACACACCGGTATCCGTCCCGCACTATTTCGAATGCGGATACGGAGATGTAATGATATATTATCCCCTGGAAAAATTAAAAAAATACCGCATCGAGGACATAAGCTACGCATGGTACTCCCGCGGCGGTTTCAGCAACAACCGCAATATCGAGAAACCCGTTGTCTTCGGAGACTACGCAGTCTTACGTCTTCAATACGGTGAAATGTATTTCATGCTGGTCGACATGAGCGGCAAAGGAGAATATACTCCCGGATGGGCCGTCAAATAAAATCCTCCGGATCACTTTCCGGAGGATTTTACTTCATATGTTTATCATGATATCACAATAACTGTCATGACTTATCAGCTTTTCGCGGATTTCACAAGTTCCTTTTTGGTGTTTTCCAGTGCTTCTATCACCTTGTCACACCATTTGTCAAATTCCGGATCCTCTACCTGGCACTCGGGATGATCCAGAATATAATTGATAGCGATCCTGACACCTTCCTTGAAGGGAACATTGGTGCGCATTGAAGGTACAATCTTCTTGAGCTTGGTATTGTCAAATACAACGCAAACCGATTTATCACCCGTCAGCGAGCCCTCATAATCATACCCCAGAGGATCTCCGACGGCAGACAGAAAGTCTGATGAGATGTGGTATGCATTAAGCTCAACACCCAATGCATCAGCGATGGTTCTGTATATCTGATCCCATGTCAGGGTCTCGTCTCCTGTTATCTGGAAAGCTTCGCCTATGGCATGGGGATCTCCCATAAGACCGGTGAAGCCGATGGCAAAATCAGTATTAAATGTGAGTGTCCACAGAGAACTGCCGTCTCCCTGTATTATGACAGGTCTTCCTTCCATCATTCTCTTGACCACCTGCCATGACCCTTTCTGTCCGTGAACTCCGAGAGGAACACTTCGCTCATCATAGGTATGACTCGGACGCACTATAGTCACCGGGAATCCCTCTTCTCTGTATTTTTTCATGAGGAACTCCTCGCAGGCTATTTTATTTCTGGAATACTCCCAGTGAGGATTCGAAAGGGTAGTTCCCTCTGTTATGATATAACCCGAAGCCGGCTTGTGATATGCGGATGCCGAACTGATGTAAATGTACTGGTTTGTCCTGCCCTTAAAGATACGGTAATCTCTCTCCACCTGTTCCGGCACAAATCCGATAAACTCGCACACAGTATCAAAATGGAAGTTCCCAACTGCCTCCAGCACTGCCTTTTCATCATTTATATCCACTGTGATCTGATGGATTCCCTCGGGAACATCCGCTGACCTGTTCCCCCTGTTTAAGAGCCACACTTCCCAGTTGGGATCCTTCGCAAGCCTGCGGATGATTGCCATACTGATGGTACCTGTTCCTCCGATAAATAACGCTTTCATACTATTCTCCTTTCTCATGATTGTAAATCTTCCGCCAAAAGCCCCGCCAGGTAATACAGGACGGCACATTCATCCTCCTGCCACAGCCTTAAAGCCCTCTTTACAGCACATACGAGATATCCGTATGTGTTATCTCCTTTTCCTATACGAACCGTCAGAACCGATTCAAATCCGGCTTTCCTCAGGGAACCGTAGAACTTCGGTGAGTTCTTTTTCACAAGATCGAGTGTGCTCTCCGAAAAGACCTCATCCCCGCTCAGATCCGAAATATCGGATGCATCCGCGTCAAACGCTTCGTCACACACCGCCTTAAGTCTTCCGTCCGACAAAACATAATAAAGATCGCTGATCTGCAAAGCCCCCGTCACCACCGGTATCGCCGATCTCAGTTTCCCTTCAAAACCGTCCTCTTTTTCCAGATCCGACTTCAGTTTTTTCATATTGGAAAAGATACCCATTCCGGCGATCTTACTGATCTCCACATCATGATGTTTTTCATGATCATATAAGCAATAGCAGTTTCGCCCCCTGCTCTTTCCGAGGTAGAGCATCTTATCGATCAGCGAGAACAGATCCGTGAAATCCTCCGCATCCCCGGGAAAAGATGCCGCGCCTGTCGTACCTGTGATGTGAGTTGCTCCGTTATCAAATTCCAGGTCAACACGGAGTGCGTGCCTGCCGGAATAAAGCTTCTCGAAGAAATCATTTTTTGCCTGTGCATCCACATCCCTTAAGTTTATGAGCAAAAGCTCATCTCCTCCGAAACGACCCACAAGTCCGTAACCCTCTGTAAATTCGGCCAATTCTTTGGACACTATGGTCAGAACGTAATCTCCTGCGCCATGGCCGAAGGAATCGTTAATGAGCTTAAAGTTATCCAGATCTATCATGGCGAAGGTGAATGGCGTTTTACTCTCTATAAGATCATGGACAAACTTTATGGAATATGCTCTTGACAGAATACCTGTCATGGGATCTAATATCTCCTCCAGACTGATGCTGTCTAAAATCCTGTCGAAAAAGCTGAATTTTCTGAGCTTGTCTATGGTGTATACGACCTGTGAGTGGTCGAGGGCATTTCCACGCCTTAACACATCAGTGATATCCACAAAGCTTCCCACAAGCCCCACGATCTTTCCGTCCTCATACAGCGGGCGCTTGGATGCCACAATGTCTCTCTCCTCGCCCCTTATAAAGCATTTTCCCTGAACCTTATAGGTACTCCTGCCGGAGAGCACCATGAGCTCATCCTGTTTGAAGGGCTCGGGATCGGAATGCCATCCCATGTCCTCATCGGTCTTTCCGACCAAAACATCCACCGAGTCAAACCCGTAAAAATCCAGAAAAGCCTGGTTGACTCCCAAAAAACGCCTTTCCTTGTCTTTCCAGAAAACACAATCCTGTGATGTATTGATAATGCTGTCAAATAACTCAACCGTCATTTCCATGAACCTTAACACAACTCCTTTAGTAATGATCTTCAGGCAATAATAACTTTATCATAAATACCGTTTATTATACTTCATACTCCGCAATTCAGATCTCGTAATCCATGCACACCCTGCTCTTTGTAAACGGTCTCACCTTCGTGTCCGCCACCTCAACATGTGCGGGATTCACCGAATACCCCGACAAAGCCGCCTCATCCTGAAAACTTGAATCCAGCATGAGATCGCAGTTTGAACTCTTTAACGGCTTGATATTAACCTTTATATCCAACAGCCCCGGGATCTTTCCCTTAAGTCCCTCCAGTCCTTCTTTGATACCGTTCTTAATCTTTTCCTTCTCTTCTCCTTCATATTCATCCTTAAGAGTCCAGAGAATAACATGCTTTACCATTTTGACCTCCCTTGCACACTGCTGCATCACCTATGTAGATCCGACAGCTCTATTTTATCAAAAAAATCATATTTCTCAACAAATTTTCTTTTTAAGATACTTTGGCAGTATTTAGAAAATTTTCAAAATACTACTTGACAATTCAAAGACAGGGTATTATTATTTAGAAAAACTTCTAATTAGATTTTTTTCTAAATTGTTATGACCTGTATACCAAAGCGTTCATGACAGCACATTTGTAAAGCCTACAGGCTATGTAAAGCAGACCATTAAAGGAGGATTCAACCATGGAATTTGCAAAAGTCGGAGGAGTACAGATAGCACTGATGGCTTTGGGAACTGCCATATTTTTGCTGGTTCCCGTACTCATCACCATCATTTGGCTCAAACAGAAAAAAGAGAAGATCACTACAGTGCTGATAGGTGCCGCAACATTTTTTGTATTCGTATTCATACTGGAAAAACCCATACAGAATGTTTTGATATTCCCTGTACAAATGGGATTGCCGGATCATCCTCTGGCTCAATTCATAAATGCAAGGCCGGTATTGTGGGCTCTGCTGGTAGGTCTCTTCCCCGGCGTATTCGAGGAGACAGGTCGAATGATCGCATTTAGTACTGTCCTTGGCAAGAGAAAAAACCGTGAAACCTCCATATCATACGGAATAGGACATGGCGGTATCGAGGTAATGATGATAATGGGTGTGACATTTATTCAGAATATTATCTACTCGGTGATGATCAATACAGGTGTATTTGAAACAATAGTGAAACTGGTGGAGTCCCAGGCTCCGGAACAGACACAGACACTTTATACCGCTGCAGCCCAGCTGGCTGCCTTCTCAGCCGGCGATCTTTGTATATCCGTAGCAGAGCGGATATTTGCTGTTATGTTTCATGTAGGCGCTTCAATCCTGGTATTCTACGCATGCAGGGACAAGGATAAAATAGTGCTGTATCCCCTCGCAATATTACTCCACACCTTATTGGATGGCACTGTCGGCCTTCAGATGGCAGGCGTGTTAAATATCACTCCTGTAATGCTGGAGGTAATAGTGTGTGTATTCGGCACCCTGACATTCTTTGGAGCCTATCTTCTCCTGTACAGAAAGGAGGGATCAAATGGCATTTGCTGACACATTTAAGGCTCTGTCTGATCCGGTAAGACGCGAGATCCTGACCATGTTGAAGGATGGCAGAATGTCAGCCGGAGATATCGGCAGCCGGTTTGACATGACCGGCGCCACGGTATCCTATCATCTGAACATCCTGAAAAAGGCAGGGCTGGTATATGAGGAAAAAGAAAAAAATTTTGTATTTTATAACCTGAACACATCCGTAGTGGAGGAAGTCATGCTGTGGCTGTCTTCACTGAAAGAATAGTTGAATATCTCTCAAACATTTACAAGGAGAAAAACCATGAGAAAGATAAAAAATAACCTTCCGGGCTTTATAGCTTCTATAGTGACCATCATCACCCCCATCATAGCGGGACTCGTTCTTTGGGACAAACTCCCTGATCGGATGGCTTTGCATTTTTCTTTTGACGGAACCCCCGATCAGTATTACTCAAAGGGCTTCGCAGTGTTCGGTATGTATCTTATCCTGCTGGCTCTCCATCTTTTTGCTACCATCCTGACAGCATCAGAGGACAGCAAAAGACAGGGCATACCGGACAGTATCTACGGATTGATAATATGGATAGTCCCCTTGGTTTCCCTTCTGGTAGCTGTGCTTTGCTACGGAAACGCGCTTGGCTTTGGTATCGATGCGACACTTATCTCCCTGCTGTTTTTAGGCTTTATCTACATCGTCCTGGGAAACTACCTTCCGAAAGTCAGACAGAACGGCGTCTTTGGAATGAGGATAAAATGGACCATGGAAAGCCGCAAAAACTGGGAACACACCAACCGCTTCTCTGCATATACTCTCATCGTGATGGGTTTGCTCTACATCCTGACAGCGTTTGCCAAAAACCTTAATCAGCTTACCGAAAAGCTGCTTCCCATACTGTGCATCGTGTTTTTGATGGTGGATGTTATCATAATAGTGATATACTCTTATTCATATTATCTCAAACACAAAAATGATGCGGACTACTATGACTGATCTCCTATCCGTAACACAAAGAACGGCGCGTATCGCCGTAACACAAAACATAAAACGCCCGGGCTGCGAAGCCTGAGCGTTTTTTTATTCAGCCTCTTCCCAAAGCAAAGGCCTTTTTATTCAATTCAAGGAACTTCGGCGGAACATTTGCTTCAAGAGCCTTCTGCCAGACCTCCTCGCCTATATTGTCAAAATATGTTGAAAGACAACCCATAAGTGCTATATTCACAGCCTTTGAAGAGCCTGCCTCCTCTGCCATGGCGAGGAAATCCCTCGCATCAACGTCAGCGCCTGCTGCCTTCATCTTATCTATAAGGTTTTCCGGATATTCCGCCGCACCGATGATGACAGGCATGGGCTCTGTCTTCTGGGTATTCACTATGATCTTTCCGCCCGGCTTTAAGAAAGAAAGCCATCTCGCTGCCTCGAGCTG
>JAFYAD010000030.1 GCA_017540915.1 Lachnospiraceae bacterium | reverse complement strand
GTGTTGAAATTGCCCGGAGTTACCAGCACATTGAACCTGTCCGACAGAAGTGTCTGCAGAAAGAACTTCATGCTGGTCTTGCCATAGCTTCCCGTGACACCGATCACGGTGAGATGATCGGATGCTTCAGCTAAAATCCTCTTTGCATCATTGATGTAATGACGGCTCAACCCGCTCTCAAAGGGATGATTGATGATATTAGTGATGATCACGGCAAACCACTGTGAAGTCACTATCAGCATGAACACTCCCGAAAGCTTTGTGATGCCACTAAAGACCGCACACAGGCTTATACAGGCAGCGCCCAAAATAATATCCGTTGCCAGCATTCGCTTTACTCTGGCAGTGTAGACCAGCTTCTTTTTGCTGTTGAGCCGGTGAAGCGCACGATATACCAGTATCACCATGTAAAGGGTAAGATACATCAGTATATCCAAGACTAAATAGGGCAGGAAAAGGCGCAGTATACCCAACACAAAGCCAAAATACAAAAGCCACTGCTGTCTTAAATGTTTTTTTATCCAGTTTATATGTTCATCATTTTTGTAGCCGTTAAGCTGAAACATATGCATGTTATGCCTTGCGGTAAGGAAGGCGGCATAAATACACATCACGGCCATGATCACGGTTCTGACGATCATGAGAAACTCCTGTTATTATACTATCGAACGAAATCAACTGTTACTATTCACAGTCACTCCGCCGTTATTCCGAGGGTGCGAGACTCTACTGTCGCTATCGCGTCTCACCCAGCATTGGATATTGGCTGTGAATAGTAACAAATCGTTAACCGGTATTTGATAATAAGCGCATCACCGTATCAGAAAAGACCTTATAATCTCCCTGAATACTGAGGGTTGCTCCAGAAAAGCGTAGTGCCCTGCCCCTTTCAGAACGGCAAGCCCCACATTCGGGATCCGCTCCTCCATAATGTGGGCATCTCCTATAGGCGTGGCTGTATCCGCATCTCCCCAGATGAGCAGTGTTTCCTGCCGGATCTTCGACAGTAGCTCCGTGAGATCTTCGTTGACCGCCATCACCATGCAGGAGCGCATCATAGGCGAGGCATTCCTGTAATCGGCCGACCCCTGCCTGCTCTTCCAGTCATCCACCAGTTCCGGGAAAAGCGCATATACCACCCTGCTGGCGGACACTTTTTTCAGAATCTTGTATCGTTTGATCTTAAGCTTCGCCAGGAATGATCTTTTGGGCATCACTCCCGCTGCGTCCATCAGCACGATTTTTTGTATCTCAAAGGGAATGCTGTCTCTGGCTGCAAGCTTAATTATGACCCTGCCGCCATAGGAATGACCTATGAGCACAGCCTTTTTTACATCCAGCTTTTCCATCAGCTTGCAAAAAAAATCTGCATAGGCATCCACATTCCAGGGCTCTTTCGGCTCGTCACTGCCGCCAAAACCCGGCAGATCGAACTGTATGAACCTGAATCTGTCATTCAGGGCACTCGCCACAGAATCGTATATCTCCAGGTTAGTCCCCCAGCCCTGCAGCATCACTGCTGTCTCTGAACCTTCACCGGTAATCTTATAATTTATGTTTAAGCCATCTATCTCAATATTCATAAAAAAATCGCTTTCAATCTTTATATGTTTTCCTTGCCAAAGAGATTATAAACTTTTTCAATACTAATGGCAAATAAAAAATCCCCTCTCTACCGGTTGTCCGGTAAAGGGGGGGGAAATATCTATCACCTCTATCTATCACCCTTTTTCTTCTTACGGAAGAAAAATACAAGCACAGCTGCCACTACATACAGTATCGCTCCGATCATCATCGGCGAGAAGAACCCCTCACCCGGGAGCAGCAACAGCTCCGCTATCATAGGTGCAAAAGTCAGCAATACATACGATAATACAACAGAAAATACCAGTGCCGTGGACTCATCTACAGCATTTTTCACAATGTTAAGCTCCATAAACTGATCCGTACACATGGGTGTACCGAAACCATCCAGGAAACCGAGAATCATGCTCGTGATGACGATCATCAACGCTAACGGTGGCAAACGCAATATAAAGATACTCAAAGCCGCCAAAGCAAACGTAAACGCAATGCACACCGGTATTCCAAAAATCTTCTTTGCTTTTGAAACCAGCGCCGGACCGATGTAAATACCGGCAATACCGTTTGCAATATAACAGTAACTCAACATAACCGAAGAAATGCCATTAGTTTGGCAGATAGCAGGGATCAAAGTGACGCACAACATAACACCAATGTTAAGAGGTATACCTATAGCAATAATGTAATACAGTATTTCTCCTGAAAAAATCATACGTAAGATACTACCAACATGCAAAGGCTTTTCCTCCGCTTCACCACCAGATTGCTTCTTCTCCAAAGCTTTCCATGGAAGAAGGAAAAACGTAGCCATAAGATATGCAACAAACAAACAGGCTGAAAAAACGAAAGTCATTGCATATCCGGTGTTTGCTGAAAGGATAGCTCCCAGACCAGCTCCGCATGTAGCCCCCGCTAGAAGGCCGGCATTATCCTGTGATATGTTATCGCTCCTACCCGTCTCAGTCTCATATCCCTTAGTGATCAGAAAGTTAGAAACCTGTTTGAATCCGGCATACGCTATACCTGCCACAGCCCGGCAGATTACGATGATCAACGCTCCGCCGAACGAAAACGCAGAAATATTACAAACGATCATTAGGATTGCAGAAACAACTAGTGTAGCCTTAACATTAAACTTTTTCACAAAGCGTGGCAGGCACAGCATTGCAACCATCTGCGTTAAACCTTCCACTGTAAGTGGCAATGCAGCCGTCATACCGACAGACAAACCAAAAAGTGATTCTCCGTTAGCACGGATCAGCATTGCCGCGTACGGAACACACATGTATTCCGCTGTCGAACACAGAAAACCGGTAAAACGAAGGGCAATTCCCACCTGCTTCTCGGAAAAAGCATCCACCCCGGTTTTATTCTTTTGGTTTATGGCTATAAACAGTTCTATCAGATTATTTAGTTCGAAAACAAAGATCATGAGGATGATCATGGTGGAAAGCAGCACCAACACTATGCTGCGCATCTCTCTCTCCACCGCCTCTGTGGATAATTCCGCCTCCAGATACAGACCTTGTCCTTTCCCTTTATCCACATCAATGACATAAGACAGAATATCCGACTCCTCGTCTGTCCTTGTCACTTCAGTGATATGATCCGTTACACGCACAGACCTGATCGTTGTCAGATTTGAAATCCTGTCCTCTATATACTGACTCAGATCTTCAACCATCCTCAGGTCTACTCCCTGCTGCTGAACACGACGAATAGTATCTTCCAGGCTCTGCATGGAAATCTGAACTGAATTCTCCATCTTATCCATGTAATCCTTTTGAAAAAAATGCAAAGAAACACCTGACAGTGTTATTATCGAAGCGCCCATAATCGCGATAATGATCATTTTTTCCGCAAATCGATCAGATGTCCTTCTGTGACGTTTTTTCCATCTGTCCCCTGTCGTCATCTTGACAAAAAAAGCCAGTGCTATGCACTCCAGAACTGATATGATCAAAGACAATAGCGCTATTGTTTTCTTGACGTTTTTGAAACTGCTATCAAAGATATGCTCCGAATAAAGACATCCAAAAAAGCCTATAACCTCCTTATCTTGACGGATAGGTGTTAATACCATCTCTGTGCGGTTCTTTTTGGCAATCCCACTATCATTTTTTGCCAGATCGTCCTTTATATTTTCGAACTCTCTTAATGCCAAAAACTGTGTGACCTTTTCCTCTGCTTTTCCATCATCCTCCGAATCGCAATACAATAGTTCAAAGTCCCTGTCAAGAATAAACGGAATAGTATTGTTCATCTGTTTTTTGAATGATACAAAAACATCCTCCATACCATAATAGTTTTCGAAGCTCTTTCCGAAGCCGATAGCAGTCTCCAAATTCGATACGGAGTCTTTTTCTATCCTTATCACAACCTGTTCTTCCAATTCTAATGCCGATGTCCGATAATTCAGAAAGCCCATTATCGAAACAAAAACAACAGACAATCCACCTACCATCAACAGAATCAACAGATATATCAGACTATCTTTCTTTTCTTTCATTGCTGTTCACTCTCCGCTGTAAAGATCTGGTCACAAGCTGCCAAAAATTCAAATTTCAATGGATAATTCAATTCTAAAGCCGCATCGTAATTCAGGTAAATGCTCGGAGCGCTCGTATAAACGCAGGGAAGACTCCCCACCACGGCCCCGTTTAAAGTCCTTGAGATGACATCTGCTACGAAGCGCCCTACGTTCTCCATGTCATTTGCTGAGATCAACATCAATGCACCGGCCTCTATAACAGAAACATCATCCATAAGATATACCGGTATCCCTTTATCGTAAAAATATGAGAGGAGCGGCTTTATATATTCCAAATCATTGATCAAATCCACTGTAAGGAAAAAAGCATCTATCTTTTCCTCCGACATCTGCTGGATTTTTTCCTCTACCAACCTGTAATACGCTTTTTTTTCTTCCTCAGTCTCTCTTTGCTGCTCTTCAATATTATACTTAGTCAACGAAAAACCTATCTCTTGTGCTGACCTTTCTATGTCCGGAACACCGGATATGGTCTCATCACCGTATATGATCACACCAAGACGGTCAAATGGTTTGATGGAATGATAATACTTTAACTGTCTCAAAGGCAATGACGGTTCTACCTGAGCCCAAACATAAGGATTTCCTGTCCCTTCTGTCGCCGAATCTATAATGCCTGACGCCACCGGATCAGTAGCCGAGAAATCGACCATCGGTATCTCAAGCCCCAGTTCCTTTACGAATACGCCGGCACTTGTTCCAGTAGTTATTATGAGATCGATATCCCCTTCGTCAACACGTTTTTTTAGATTTGACGCTATCTCTTTTTCATCCTCGTAAGCAAGATAATAGCAGGCACCTGGCGCAAACTCAATGTACGGACCCAGATCTGTCTTTTCAAGAATCTCGTACATTTTATCTATGTAAATTGTCTCTATCTGTTCCGCAGTAAATGGTATACTGCCTTCAACAATCCAGCCGGTCTCTTCCAGTCCTGTCAGGATATAATACAACTGCTTGCTAAAGGGAATATATTCATCATAGGATACTACGCATAACCTCTTTGCGGGATCACCATTTTTGAGAGACGGAAATGTCCCAATCTCCTGTGATGTCGATTCTTCAGTAGTCTCACCGGCCCTGACCCAACCCGATGCTGCCACGACAAAGAAAACCAAAATCGCTACGATCATAATGAAAAGCATTGCTTTTTGTTGTTTTAAAATAGTTTTCATAAATACACCTTGTCCAATCTGTCTGCAGTCATACTCAACCAGTCTGCGTGAACGTATTCCATATTATTTCTCTGCAGAATATCCATATCCATTACTCCGGGCGCCCCCAGCAAAATGGCCACATCCCCGACTGCCACATCTTCGCTACCTGTCACATCTACACAGAGATT
>JAFYAD010000307.1 GCA_017540915.1 Lachnospiraceae bacterium | reverse complement strand
TCAGCTGGATATTCTTTATGGCGGCGTTTGTCGGTATATTGGAAATGCTTGATGATATGAAGAATAATGCGGAAAGCGGTTTTACAAATGCAATCTGTTTTGGAGTGCGGTTTCTTTTGCTTATTACTGCAGCGTATGGTTTTCTGCTGTTTATATCACAAAAGGGGAGTCAGGATCTTGTGTATGGAAACACGGAGCTATACTATAAGATTTACTATGCTGCAAATCCTTTATTGTGACATGAAATGTGTAAATTGTTGATATGAATTATCTCTTTACAGACAAGAGGGGTTTTTGGTATAATGCGTTTGTTATGGTATATGCAGACTATTGTCTGTTATTGTAATGTGGGGTTAAACTATAGAAGAAATTTATTAAAGGTCTGTAAATTGGACCGGGAGAGAGGGCAAAAGAATGTCGATCAAAGTTAGTGATGTATTGCTGGTTGCAAAGCAGGCAAAGGCTTCCGACGTGCACCTTACGGTGCAGCTTCCTCCGATGATGCGTGTTAACGGTCATCTGGTTAGAATGGAGCAGTTTCCGGTACTTACTCCGGATGATACGCTGGAACTTATGCTTTCTATTACAAATGACCACCAGAGAGAAATCTTCAACAGCAAGGGTGAGCTGGATATGTCATTTGCGGTAGATCCTATCGGAAGATACCGAGTTAATGCTTTCAGACAGAGAGGATCTGTTGCACTGGCACTCAGAACAGTTAATACTGTTGTACCCAGCCCTGAGCAGTTAGGTCTGCCTCAGGCTTTCGTAGATCTCTATACCAGAAAGAGAGGACTGATCCTGGTTACAGGTCCTACAGGTTCCGGTAAGTCTACATCACTTGCTTCCGTTATCAATATGGTAAATGAGCACAGGGACGCACATATCATTACACTGGAGGATCCTATCGAGTATCTGCATCTGCACAAGACCTCGATGGTTAACCAGCGTGAGATCGGTTTCGACTCCATGACATATGCAAATGCTCTGAGAGCTGCACTCCGTGAAGATCCCGATGTTATTCTCGTCGGTGAGATGCGTGACTTCGAGACTATCTCAGTTGCCATCACCGCAGCCGAGACCGGACACTTAGTGCTTTCCACATTGCATACCATTGGTGCTGCATCTACTGTCGACCGTATTATCGACGTATTCCCGCCGCACCAGCAGCAGCAGATCAGAGTACAGCTGGCTAACGTTTTGGAAGCGGTTATTTCACAGCAGCTTATTCCTACCGCTGACGGTCAGGGCCGTGCGGCAGCATTCGAGGTTATGATCGCAAACTCCGCTGTACGTGCTCTTATCCGTGAAGGTAAGTCACATCAGCTGCTTTCTGTAATGCAGACCAACAGAAAGCTGGGTATGATCGCAATGGACGAAGCTATCACGGCTCTCTTCCAGGAAGGCAAGATCACCAGGGATATGGCTATACAGTATGCCGTTGATCCTGACGGAATGGCTCAGAAGCTTAGATGATTATATGAAAAGAATCACGGCCGGATGATGGGGAATGCCTTAGTCCGGTCGTTTTTTTATGAGAATTAATGAAATATATTGTTTTTACGGGCGGAAAAAAGAACAGGCTGTTTGGTCAGCTTATGGCTGACCTTGAAGAATTGGAAAATGTGACGCTTGTGCCGGATGTGCCGCAGGCACCGGCATCCTTCGAATGGCTTTGGAAACTTCACCACAACCGTACTGTCAGCGAAAAGTTCATGCCACCTTTCAGGGGGATTTGGAATGGCTGTATGCCCTACGGCGAGGAAGGACTCAATGAGGAATACTGCTTTATTTTCAATAATGTAGCGGTTGAATATTTTGAACCGGGACTCCTGAAGCGTTGGAAGATGAAATATGGCATAAAGCTGGTGCTTTATATGCTTGATGTAAGAGATTCGTACTATTCCAAGGGCGCGCGTATTGCGATGAAATATATTCCTTTTGATAGAGTGTATACATTTTATCAGGCTGATGCGGATAAATACGGATTTCAGTATTTTGACTGCTATTATTCTAAAATAAAACCGAAAGATTCCGGTGCGTCGGAGGTTGGAAAAGCGGTGCTTGGCACTGATTCGTCTGCTCAACCGGAATTGTACTTCTGGGGCACTGATGCAGGACGTCGTTCTGTTATCGAAGC
The DNA here is from genome assembly GCA_017540915.1 of Lachnospiraceae bacterium. The sequence goes on along the minus strand of JAFYAD010000307.1, from coordinate 808 downwards.
TGCGGCAGCGAGGGTGCAGGGACTGGGGTACAAGACAAAAGTTGGTATTTGTTTTACGGATGAGACGGAAGCTCCTATGGATGGGGTGATATACAATCAGCCCAAGGAATATGATGAGGTAATATCTGATGTTTTGGCATCGGATGTGTTGCTTGATGTTGTAGGAGAGTACAGCAAAGGGGTTTCGCTTCGCTATTATGAATCGTTTGCTTATGGGAAAAAGCTTATCTCCAATAACCCACTGGTTAAGTGCATGCGAGGGTACAGCCCGGAACGGATACTGTATTTTAATGATCCACAAGACATAAACCGTGATTTTTTTGAAAACAAGATTGTCACAGAGTATGACGGCTGTTTTTCACCTGTTAACTGGATTAGCGAATTGAATGTTTTTTTTGAAAAAAATTAAAATTGATATTCCATTTTGGATTGTTTTGTGTAATAATTTATGGCAGTGTGGGGAATGGGGGTAGTCTGTGTCTTCGGAACAGTTCATCATATTTCCCGATTTGTTCAGATGATTTCAGGAGGAATAAAGAAAAATGGCTATTTTTGGTCAGAAAAAAAGACTTGGTGACCAGCTGATAGAAGCGGGGCTTCTGTCTCAGGAACAGCTGGAAAGTGCACTTTTAGAGCAGAAGAATACCCATATGAAACTGGGTGAAACCATCATGGCGATGGGGCTTGTTTCGGATGCTAATTTTGCAAAGTTCATGCATGAAACACAAGGGTATGAGCTTGCAACGGATGATGATCTGAAGAACGCTGACCCTCAGGCTATTGCTGCGGTAGGTGATGATCTTGTAAG
>JAFYAD010000029.1 GCA_017540915.1 Lachnospiraceae bacterium | reverse complement strand
CTTCTACGAATTTTTTTGTCCAAATTTACCATCCAAAAACATTTCTACAATGACGTAAAATGTGGTATCATCTTAATGAAAACACGCCCCTGTCGAAATGCAAGCAAATGAGGAGCAAAGTATGGGAAAACTGAGTTTATTTTATCCTATAGGTACAAAACATGATTTCGAAAAAATGAGTGACGAAACATTTCATGATCTGGCAGGTGAGGTTTTGGTAAACGCTCTGGCTCACAATGAAAAAGAGCGGAATCTGATCAGAAGGGATCTTGTGGGAATGAACGGAGATCCGGATGTGGTCAGCTACCGTATCGAGGTTTTTGACGATATCATCAGGTTCCCAAAGCTCAGGGACGAGTTGCAGCAGGTACTGGAGAGGGTGGATTTCCTGAGGGTCTACGGCAGTTTCAATAAGCTATCTGAGGCGGAGGGAGTATGGGAACTCATGCACCGCATGGACGAAATGCGGGAATTTATAGAGTGCGTGGAAGCGTTCTATGTCTGCCTGCAAAAATATCCGATTCAGTCCAGGGGGCTGAAGGAGCTCTTCGAATATGCGAAAGATCTTTATGAGGACAGCGGTTTTGTGGAACTCAAAAAAGATATAGAAGGGCTGAAGGTCACCACCTCCAATCTCAAGAGTGTTACTCTGGGCATCAACTTAAACAGCAGGTTTGAAGTGGATACCGTTGGCGTTGTATCCATAAACAGCAAATATTTTACCAACTCGGAAATGCTCAGCAATTTCAAGGAATTCATCACCAGAAGAGACGAGATCAAAGACACTGCCGAATGGAATGGGAACTATAATTTCAGGCCTGTAAAGCCGGATGTGGATTCGGCCTACCGGATGTTAGAGAGAACAGGTCAAAAGTACGCCGGTTTTTCCAATCCTCTGCTTCTGGGAGGCTTTATCAATATGCCGGACAACGACATGGCGGGCGGAGTGATGCAGTATATGACCAACATCACCAACAGCCTCTTAAGCAGGAGCATCAAGCATATGAGAAGCGTCCTGACACAGCATGCCGCAGTGGACATAAGTGATTTCTCCGCTCTCGTGCCGGAATTGCTCTTTTTTGTCAGGATGGCTGAGTTTATCGAAAAGATGAGGGAAAAAGGGTTTGCTTTTTGTAAGCCCGAGGTCATTACCGATGATCCGTCACCGTATATGGAGGCAAAATGCCTCTATAATCTTAAGCTTGCCCAGGCCCTTTACGATACGGGGGGCAGGATGAACGACATAGTGGTAAACGATCTGGATTTCGATGCCGACAGGCTGATATATGTTCTGACAGGTGCCAACAGGGGCGGCAAGACTACCCTGACCCAGGCCATAGGCGTTTTGTACATGCTGGCTCAAAGCGGAGCATATGTCCCGGCCAGAAAGTTCAGATTCACCCCGGTGGACATGATATTTACGCATTTTCCCGCGGATGAGGATAAGACGCTGGATCTGGGACGTCTGGGTGAGGAGTGCAAAAGATTCAGGGAGATATTCAAAAAGTCCACGGAAAAGAGCATTATCCTGCTGAATGAGACCTTCTCCACCACATCTTACGAGGAGGGCTATTACATAGCCGTGGATGCCGTGAAGGCTCTGAGGAAAAAAGGACCGCGCACTATATACAACACACATATGCACAAGCTTGGAATGGAGCTTGATATGCTGAATGAAGGTGAGGGGAAGGGCAAGGTGGAATCCCTTGTGTCCGCTTCAAAAGAAGGTGTGAGATCCTACAAGGTCATCGTGGCACCTCCGGAAGGTCTCTCATATGCGAGAGATATCGCAATCAAGTACGGCGTCACTTACGAGATGCTCATGTCGCAGGAAGACGACGGATTATCGGAATGACACCATAGTTTGTTCCGGCACGATTACGGACAGCAGTGTATGTATTCGTGCCGGATTATCTCAAAAGACAAAATAATATCTGAAAAACCATATCAGGAGAATACTTATGTTTCCAAATTATCACATTTATATGGACATACCGGATCCGGACGTGATATTTCACGACGGATACTATTATCTCATCACCACCACAATGCACTTTTGCCCGGGAGGAGAGATACTGAGATCCGCAGATCTGAAAAGATGGGAGCATTACTCCTATGTTTTTGACAAGCTTGAGAGCACACCGGCCCGCAGACTTGAGGGCGATGCATATATCTACGGAAAGGGCATGTGGGCTCCGTCACTTAAGCTTCATAACGATCTGTTTTATGTGGTGTTCGCATCCAACGATACACACAAAACATACCTTTACAGAGCAAAGGATCTTCGCGGTCCGTGGGAGATGAGTGAGATAGAAGGGTTCTATCATGATTCGTCGCTCTTGTTCGACAATGACGGGAGGGTTTATATCGTGTACGGAAACACGGATATTCACCTGACCGAACTAAATCCGGATCTCACAGGTCCGTTAAACGGCGGCCTCGACAGGATCATTGTCTCTGACAGGGATAAGCCCATGCTGGGATTTGAAGGATCCCATATTTATAAGATCGACGGAAAATATTGTCTTTTCATGATCCATTCGAGGAAAGACCGCTGGAGGAGAGTGGAGGCTATGTACACCGCGGAAAGCCTTGAGGGTGAGTTCACGGGAGGCGATATCTATGATGAGGATCTCGGTATAAGAAATGACGGGATAGCCCAGGGCGGAGTCGTGAAGGGATCGCAGGGATGGCACATGATAATGTTCCAGGACAGCGGAGCAGTCGGAAGACTGCCTGTTATAGTGCCCTTTGAATGGAAGGACGGAAAGCCTGAATTTGAAAATTATGATACGGTTGAAGAGTGTGAGCTTGTGGGACTCTGCGGCAGTGATGATTTCGAGAATGGATATAAAGATTTCTGGCAGTTCAACCATGAGCCGGATCTTGATCTGATAAGATTTGACAGGGGGTATCATGTCACTACGGACAAGGTATGCCGTAATATTTTTCATGCAAAAAATACGCTGACGCAGAAGATACAGGGACCTGTCAGCGAAGCAACCGTGACAGTGGACGGCACGGCTTTGAGAAACGGCGATTTCGCCGGTCTTTCGGCGTTCCAGGGTGATTATGCTTTTGTGGGTATCACCAGAGAAAATGACAGGTATTACGCCGTGATGTTCAGCAACACCGGCGAAGGCAGTGTGTGGGAGCTGAGCGATGGCGAAGGACTGACGGAGTATAAGGAAGAGCTGGACGGTCCTGTAGCGGACATAAAAATATCCTGCGATTTTACAAAGGACATTGCCACATGTTTTGTAAGATCGCAGGATGGATACCGTCAGGCAGGTTCTGCCCACGGATTAAAGTTCAGGCTTGATCATTTTACGGGATGCAGATACGGCCTCTCGTGTTTTTCCACCGAAAATTCCGGAGGGACGGCGGTATTCAGAGAATTCAGACTCTTATGAGATGCGTTCCTGCGCCGTCTCGGTCTGTTTTAACTGACGGTACTCGCTGGGTGAGAATCCGGTCTGCTGTTTGAACACCCTGTTGAAGGTAGATATGCTGGAAAATCCGGATGATATCGCAACATCGGTTACGGATGTCTCCTTGACCAGCAACAGCATTCTGGCTTCATTTACCCTGCGGGCGCAGAGGTAATCACTGAAGTTATAGCCTGTGTATTTTTTGAAGAGTCTCGAAAAATGGAATTTCGAGTAACCTGTACGGGCTGACATATCATCAAGGGAAAGTTTTTCGGTGAAATGCTCATCCACGTATTTGATGCTGTTGTTAAACAGTTCTGCATATTCTTTGCGTTCTGCCTCATCCGGGTCTCTTTCTGCCAGACGTGACAGCTCATCCGATCTGCCCATCAGCACCAGCATCTTCAGGAGCAGTGAAGGGATGGAAAGATCCGAGTATTCCGAGCAGCTGAAATATTCGTCGTTGATCTGGACCAGTATATCCATCAGCTGACCGTGGAGAAGAGGCATGGCCTCTTTTGTGATGAGAAGCGGATGTGAGATTATGGACATAATGCTGGAAAAACTCCGCAGAGAAGTAAACCGGCTGATATCCATAAGGTAGATAAAGCGTGTTCCGTCGCTGGGCGGAGTGAGTTCATGAGTTACTCCCGGTGGTATAAATAGTATCTCCCAGGGCTTGAGTTCGTAAGTCTTTCCGAATGCGGTCACGGTGTAGTTGTTCTCCTCTGGCATGATGATCTCCAATGCGGAGTGCCGGTGCTTGGTATAGATCTCATCCTGCTCATTGTGCCATATACGGCAAAGATTGCCGATCCTGCACTCTACCATTTCGTCAACGCCGACCACCCGGCGTCCGTGTCCAAAATCCCAATTGGCCTGTTTGTAATCTATTTCATTGTCAGTACTCATCATTTTTTACCTCACATGTTCTCTGTCGGTATGATCTGACTTATACATTTTCATGAAGTGTTTTTCTGATTGCTCCCGCGCCTTTGCTCATCTCATCGTAGTAGGTCAGGATCTTTTCTCCCAAACCGTCTGCAAAAAGATCTGCGTTGAACACATCCTCGCGTTTCAGGAGTTCGCGCGGTGAAAGCGCTTTTAACTCGGAAAGCATTGGGTCCGGGCTTGCTTCAAAGTGCTCTCCGGCATCGTTGATCTCTTCCAGATACCGGATATATGCCGCAAACACCAGCGGAACAGCCTTTAGTCCGGCAGTTCCGTGCTCCGATTCGCGCCACGATCTGATGGTATGTCCGAAGCGGATGGGGATCTTCTGAGAAGTATCGGTGGCTATCCTCTTGGGAGAGTCCGGCATAAAAGGATTGGGCAGTCGAAGTTTTACCACCGCATCCAGAAACTCACGGGGGCTCAAAACAACAGGATCTGTCACTACGGGAAGACCTTCCTCGTAACCCAGTCTGTTGACCAAAGCCTTAAGATCGGCATCCTCCATCTCGTCATGGATATATTCCATGCCAAAAAGGCATCCGAATATGGCTAGCGCTGTGTGTAAAGGGTTCAGGCAGGTGCATACCTTCATCTTTTCGGTCTTGTCCACAGTCTCTTTGTCGCAGAGTACGACTCCCGCGTTTTCAAGGGGCGGGCGGCCGTTCGGAAAAGCATCCTCTATCACCAGATATCCTGTCTCCTCGGCGTTTACAAAGGGAGCTACACGGGTGCCTCTGGGTGTACGGAATTCTGTCAGTCCCTCAAAGGAATCCTCTTTTAGCTTTGCCACAACGGATTCGTCGGGGCCGGGTGTTATCTTGTCTATCATGCTCCAGGGGAAGGATACTTTTGTCTCGTCCTTAAGGTAATCCATACACCCGTCGTCCCCTGTGAGATCTGCAAAAAACAGCATTGCATCCTTGGGCTTGTCGCCGTTGTGGGAACAGTTGTCCATGGATACCATGGCTATGGGAAGCGCGCCGTTTTTATATCTGTGATAAAGGAGGGACGCAACCTTTCCCATGAAACTGTCCATATTGTCACCGGGAGAGGTTCTGTAACCCTTTTCTGTGACGGTAAAGCTTGCAAATTTCAGCGAGGGTGAGGCGAAAATCTCCCTGAGTCTGTCCATGTCGCCGTCTTCATACAGCACATCCGCTTCAGCTATGCTGCCGCAGATTTTTTTGCGCATGCTGCCGTCGGCACAGAGTGTGACATTTATGAAGAGTTCGTCATGACCGCGGTAGATGCCCTCCACAAGCTCTTCTTCAAATTCGCCGCACATGATAAGACCGCTTTTCATATCGCCCTTAGTGATGAGCTGTTCCGCAATGTCGGCTATGTAGGCACGGGCGATGTTGCCGGCACCGAAATGGATCCATTCCGGCGAGACCTTTGTGTTGTCCCGCATCAGTTTTCTGTCGTATGCAGGCAGTTCGTAACCCTTTTGGATCAGGGTCTCTTTATTTTTGATTATCTCAGATTCACTTAGCAGCATTTTTGACTATCGCCTCCCAAAGACCGTTCAGATATGTGGCGCCGAGAGCCCTGTCGTAAAGACCGTAGCCCGGCATGGCAACCTCGTCCCATATCATCCTGCCGTGGTCCGGGCGGATGGGACCGTCAAAACCGGTCTCATACAGGGCTTTCATGATCTCATACATATCAAAGCTTCCGTCGGCGGACAGATGTGCCGCCTCCTCAAAGTCATCATTGGAATTGAACTTCAGGTTTCTGACGTGGGCGAAATGTATCCTGCCTTTTAACGCGCGTATCATGCCCGGCAGATCGTTGGCTCTGTTGGTTCCGTATGAGCCGGAGCAGAAGGTCACTCCGTTATGTGGATCGTCCACCATCTTCATCATGCGCAGGATGTTCTCCTGATTGATGATGATCCTGGGGAGACCGAAGACCGGCCATGCGGGATCGTCCGGATGTATGGCCATCTTTATGTCGAATTCGTTGCATATCGGCATGATGCGCTCCAGGAAATACTTAAGGTTTTCAAAAAGCTTTTCGTCGTCAATATCTTTGTAGAGCTCGAAGAGCTCCTTTATCTTTGCCATGCGCTCCGGCTCCCACCCCGGCAGTACGGATGAACCCGCATCAGCGCTGATGGAAGCAAACATTTCCTCGGGTTTTATGGAGTCGATGGTCTTCTGGTTGTATGCCAGCACGGTGGAACCGTCGGCTCTCACCCTGGCAAGCTCGGAGCGTGTCCAGTCAAAGACCGGCATGAAGTTGTAGCATACCAGATGAATGTCCTCCTCGCCGAGAGCTCTCAGGGTTTCGATGTAATTGTCGATGTACTCGTCCCTGTCGGGGGTTCCCGCCTTTATGGCATCATGTACATTGACCGACTCGATGCCCAGGATCTTAAGGCCTGCTGCCTCAACTTCATCCTTGAGAGCACGGATCTGCTCCCTCTTCCATACCTCGCCGGGCTTGGTGTCGTAAAGAGTGGTTATAACTCCCTTAACCCCGGGGATCTGACGTATCTGTTTCAGTGTGACGGTATCAAATGCGCTGCCGTACCAGCGAAAACTCATATCCATTGTCGAAAGCCTCCTGTGAGTTATATTTGATCCGGATCTGTCGGGATCGTTTTATGCCTGGTATTCCCACGATCCGATATCAGTGTATATGATGGCACGATCCCTTTGACAGTGCAATATTGAGCATTTTATATTGCAAAAATCGCCGTTTACAGTATAGCACAATATCCAAAATCGGTCAAAAATTTCTTCCTGTTATTTACCAATTGATAAAAATACTCTTTTCTGATATAGTGGTTTTGTTGATCCTGCACCGGCGATTGTGGCACATGCCCCGTTTACTGTTCAGGTGCACAGACGATTGAGCAGATACGGGCATTTTTATACAAATTGCCACGGTTCCGGACATTTACCATTTTTAAAACGGAGGACATATGGCTACAAGAGAATATAAAAACTACCTTAATGCATACGGTATTGATGATACAGCTGCTAAAGCCCGCTGTGAGGAGATCTTCAACACCATCTTTTACGGCAGTGATGACGAGCGTTTTTACACCCCGGTAGGCACAGACATGGGATACATGGAAGACACCGGCAATCACGACGCCCGTACCGAGGGTATGAGCTACGGCATGATGATGTGCGTACAGCTTGACAAAAAAGAGGAGTTCGACCGCATATGGAAATGGGCCAAGACCTACATGTTCCTGGAAGACGGCTACAATGTCGGATATTTCTGCTGGTCAAATGCCACCGACGGTTCCAAGAACTCACAGGGCGCCGCTCCCGACGGTGAGGAATATTTTGCCATGGATCTGATACTGGCAGGAAACCGCTGGGGCAACGGTGAAGGTATTTTCAATTACCATGAAGAAGCCAGGAAACTCCTCCACACCATGCTGCATAAGGG
>JAFYAD010000306.1 GCA_017540915.1 Lachnospiraceae bacterium | reverse complement strand
ATGAAGATCATGAAATTCTCCACATATTCGGGTTTTCCCATGAATCTCTTCCGAAGCTCCGGATTCTGGGTTGCGACACCCATGGGACAGGTATCAAGGTTGCAGACTCTCATCATGACGCAGCCGAGCGTCACAAGGGGTGCGGTTGCAAAGCCGAATTCCTCCGCTCCCAGTATTGCAGCGATGGCAACATCCCTTCCCGACATCAGCTTTCCGTCAGTCTCTATGACTACACGCTGTCTTAAGCCGTTCTGTATCAGTGTCTGGTGTGTCTCCGCCAGTCCAAGCTCCCAGGGGAGTCCCGCATTGTGGATCGATGAAAGCGGCGCCGCTCCTGTTCCTCCGTCGTAACCGGATATGAGCACAACCTGTGCCCCTGCCTTTGCAACTCCCGCAGCTACCGTTCCTACTCCGGCCTCAGACACCAGCTTTACGGAAATACGTGCTTTCTTATTGGCATTCTTCAGATCATATATCAGTTGTGCCAGATCCTCTATAGAATAAATATCATGATGGGGCGGCGGTGAGATAAGGCTCACGCCGGGTGTTGAGTGCCTGGTCTTCGCGATCCAGGGATATACCTTTTTAGCAGGAAGATGACCGCCCTCACCGGGCTTTGCACCCTGGGCCATCTTGATCTGTATCTCTTTTGCGCTGCACAGATACCTGCTGGTGACACCGAATCGTCCGCTGGCAACCTGCTTGATAGCTGAGCTCCTGTCATGATCAGTACCCGCAGACTCGAGTCTCTCGTCGCTCTCTCCGCCCTCACCGGAATTAGATTTTCCGTGGAGATGATTCATGGCAACCGCCAGTGCCTCGTGTGCTTCCTCCGATATGGAGCCGTAGGACATGGCTCCCGTCTTAAATCTTTTTACTATGTTTTCTTCGCTCTCAACCTCATCTATAGGCACGCCGGTCTTGGGATACACAAAATCCATAAGACTTCTGATATAGCCCGTCTCCTCGGCATCCACCATTGACGTGTACTGCTTAAACTCCCCGTAATCGCCGTCTCTGGGGGCCTTCTGCAGCATGTGGATAGTCCTGGGATTGTATCTGTGAAGCTCACCCTGAGCGCGCATCTTGTGCCTTCCCACGGATGCGACAGTGAGATCCACCGGAAGTCCCAGGGGATCAAAGGCTTTCGAATGCTGCCTGTCAGTCGCTTCCGCAATGTCCTCAAGACTGATGCCGTCAATAGGGCTTACCGTTCCAGGAAAATATTTGTCCATAACATCCTGAGCTATACCAATAGCTTCGAACATCTTACTGCCCTGATAAGACTGTATGGTGGATATACCCATCTTAGATGCGATCTTGACTATGCCGTTTATGACAGCCTTGTCGTAATCCTCCACGGCAGCATAGTAATCCTTGTCCAGAAGTCCGTCCTCTATAAGCCTTGAAATAGAAGCGTGAGCCAGATACGGATTTACAGCTCTCGCACCGAATCCCAAAAGAGTCGCGAAATGGTGCACCGCACGAGGTTCTCCTGACTCCAGTATGATGGACATGGCAGTACATCTCTTGGTCTGCACCAGATGCTTATGTACAGCTGCCACCGCCAAAAGAGACGGTATGGCAACATGGTTTTCATCCACCCCCCTGTCCGAGAGGATGAGGATGTTGGTACCTGCGCTGTATGCTTTATCCACCTGTACAAAGAGCTGGTCCAGAACACGCTCTATGGGCGTGCTCTTATAGTACAATATAGAAACCTTTGTAACCTTGAATCCCGGCTTGTTCATGGATGCTATCTTCATGAGGTCGAGATCCGAGAGGATCGGGTTCTCTATCTTTACAACATTACAGTTTTCCGGCTTTTCGGACAGCAGATTTCCGTTTTTTCCAACATATACCGTAGTGGATGTGACTATCTTCTCACGGATGGAATCTATGGGCGGATTGGTAACCTGCGCAAAGAGCTGCTTGAAGTAATTGAACAGCGGCTGATACTGTCCGGACAGGACAGCCAGCGGCGTGTCAACTCCCATGGATCCGATGAGCTCATTTCCGGTCAGAGCCATGTTGGAGATCTCTTCCATATACTCCTCATAAGAATAGCCAAAGGAGCGCAGCAGCTTGTGAAGCTCGGTATTATCGTAGGATATGGTCTTATGATTCGGTATCTTCAGATCGGAGAGGGCTATAAGATTGCTGTCCAGCCACTCGCCGTAGGGTTCCTTGTAGGAATAGCGTTCCTTAAGCTCCTCGTCGGATATTATGCGGCCTTCCTTTGTATCCACTAACAGCATCTTGCCCGGATGAAGCCTCTCTTTTTTCAGGATGGTCTTTTCATCCACCGGCAGAACGCCGACCTCGGAGCTCAATATCAGCCTGTCGTCGCTCGTCACATAATACCTGGATGGTCTCAGTCCGTTTCTGTCCAATATTGCACCCATCACATCTCCGTCCGAGAACAGTATGGAAGCCGGCCCGTCCCAGGGTTCCATCATGGTGGCGTAATACTGGTAAAAATCACGCTCTTCTTTGGATATGGTATCGTTGTGTGCCCAGGGCTCCGGTATCAGTATGCTGGCGGCAAGTGGCAGATCCATACCCGCCATTGTCAGAAACTCCAGCGTGTTGTCTAACATTGCGGAATCCGAACCCGACTGTGATATAACAGGCAAAACCTTTGTCATATCCTCGGATGAGAAGAGATCCGTAAACATTGTCTCCTCCCTTGCCAGCATGTTGTCCGCATTTCCTTTTATAGTGTTGATCTCACCGTTGTGCACCAGCATTCTGTTGGGATGGGCTCTCTCCCAGCTGGGGTTCGTATTGGTAGAAAATCTGGAATGCACCATGGCGATGGCAGATTCAAAGCTTTTATCCTGAAGATCCGCAAAGAAGGTGCGCAGCTGTCCCACCAAAAACATTCCCTTATATACTATGGTGCGGCATGACAGTGAAGGCACATAAGTCAGGGCATTGCTCTGCTCAAAAACACGCCTTATGATGTAGAGCTTTCTGTCAAACTCCCTGTCAGTCTTCGCAGATGCAGGTCTCTCCACAAAGCCCTGGTATATCTCCGGCATACTGTCGATGGCCTTCTGTCCCAGGACATTCGGGTAAGTCACAACCTTTCTCCATCCCAGGAACTTAAGCCCCTCCTTGTCCACTATGACCTCAAACATTTTCATGGCCTGACTCTTCTTGAGCTCATTCTGTGGAAAGAAAAACATACCTACCGCATATTCTCTCTCTTTTCCTATGGAGATACCCTCTTTTGCGCAGAGCTTTGCGAAAAACTTATGCGGTATCTGTGTCAGTATACCAACTCCGTCACCTGTCTCGCCCTTAGCGTCCTTGCCGGCACGGTGCTCTAAATTCTCTACGATCTTTAAGGCATCATCCACGATCCTGTGGCTCTTTTTGCCCTTGATGTTCACCACTGCGCCTATGCCGCAGTTATCATGTTCAAATTCACTCCTGTATAATCCTTTTGATTCTTCCATGGTCGTATTTCCCCCGGTTTTATATTTCTTTTCT
>JAFYAD010000305.1 GCA_017540915.1 Lachnospiraceae bacterium | reverse complement strand
TCGGTGAGACCACGGAGATCGGAGACAATGTTAAGCTCTATCAGGGCGTTACTTTGGGTGCCCTGTCCACGCGAAAAGGGCAGCTTTTGGCCAATGTCAAGAGACATCCCACTATTGCGGACAATGTTACAGTCTATTCCGGTTCCAGCATCTTAGGCGGAGAGACCAATATCGGTGAAGGTTCCATTATAGGAGGTAATACCTTTATCACCCAGTCCATCGGGGAGAACATCAGGGTGTCGACCAAACCGCCGGAACTGATATATAACAACTACAGGATGACTCCGAAAGACAATACTGAGAGCGGTGATTCGGGAAATCTCTTCGAGTGGAGCGATTACGTTATATAAAACATAAAGGTAACTGCTGGCATGAATAAGTTCCGGCCCGGCATATTCGACCGGATTGCATTGGTTCTGAACAGGTACATATAAAGGAGTAGAAAATGCGTGAAATGGAATTTAAGATGGAGCGCCACGGACTGGTAAAAGAAGGCGATGTTCTGCCGGTTACCGAGGGTAAGCTCCCGAACTCATATTACTACACTCTGGGCGACTCTTATGCGATGTCCGCAAACTATACCACTCTGGAACGTCTTCAGAGCACAGAGGGGGTGGTAAAGGCGGTTGTGGAAAAACCGAACGGATTCTTTGTGGTAATGGAATTTGATGAGTGAATTAATGATCATAGAATAAAAACAGCCGGACAGACAGGTAACTCGTACCTGACTGTCTGGCTGAAGTATTTTAAACCATTTGATTACTGCGGTCTGGCTGATATGATCCACGGAGCCGGCTGGCTTGCGTAGGTGTTCTTGGTGGTGAGCTTTGAAACCGCGATCTGGATGACCTCAGGATCTCTCATGCCGAGGGCAGCGCACTTTTTGGGAAGTTCTGCCGCAACCACAAAATCCAGAGTGTAGATCACGAATTCCATATCGGGATTGATCTTTAAGAGAGTTTCCATCTCCTGCTCCATGCTGGCTGATGCCACTAACATTGTGACATCCGGAACCGGAAGTCCCTTCATGCTCTCTTCATCTACATGATCGATTATCGTAACGTTATTAAGTCCAAAACGGTTTACATTATCTTCCAGAGTATCTCTGTCATGTCTGTTGTATTCAACTGCTATGATGGTGCCTTCGCCGTTTAATATGGCTGCCTCCACCACTATGGATTCTCCGCTTATAACACAGATGTTTTTGCCCTCGTTGATCTGCATCTTTGACAGGATCACCGCACGGATCTCGGAACCTACATAGTGAACCGAACCCGAAGAAAACTCGCTGTTGTCCATACCGAATTTGATGGTGCTGCGTGCATTCGGGTTGAGGATCAGCATTCCGGCTGAGGCGTTGATGCCTCTGTCTATCATATTTTCGACCTTATCTTCCAGGATCTCGCCGGAAGGCTCGCTGCCGATGTTGTATATTACCGTGCAGTCGCCGAGTCCCGCCTCATACATGCGGTAAAAAATATCGGGATGACCTGCCTCGGTGAACACCAATACACTCCTGTGGGCTTCCACCGCCGGGATCAGGTTTTTGTTTTTTCTGGTGATGTCCAGGATCTTGACATGTTCCAGATCCACATCTGTCTTCTCCGAAAAATACTGTAACCATGCGATAACATGATTGTTGTTGAAAATCCTCTCCTCCACTGTAGATACCTCCCTTATATTTTACGGAATGATTTCCATAACGTTCTTTTTGTATGTTATTTTACTCTAAAACCACCAAAAAATAAAGTGCATTTTCTATTGAAATGCAAAATGAAATAATATATCATATTTATTATTATTGTTTTGCAGAGGTGAGGACTATGGCGTATCGGATCGGTGAACAGGAATTTGAGACGGAGCAGGAATATCTGGCGGCAAAGTCGGATCTTGAGCGCATCAAGGATATCATGGCGTCATTCGATATGGGTTCGCAGGATGGCGCAAAAGCTGCTCTTGATTTTCTGGGCGATGATCCGGGATTTGAATCCGACTACGGACGCAAGTTTGTGGAAAAACTGAAGAAGGCAGCCGGGGGAACCGTAAAGCCCGCAGCGAAAAATGCGGATACAGCGAAGGCAACTGCACAAAAGAAGTCAAAGACACCTCAGAAGGTTTCGAAGGCGGCAAAGCCTCAAAAGACCGGAAAAGGATCCGGAGGGGCATCATCCGTCCATATCGTCACAGTCCGCAATATAATGATTGTGATAGTGGCGGTGTTGGTCATCGGGGTGATAGTGGGTCTGGTGAAACATCTTAGCGGGGGAGGCAGTGAGAAACCCAAAGAAACCGACACTGTCCGGAATCTTGTCATGGGTTACGCTTCAAACCAGGTCAGTCTTAAGTCTGAACTGTACAATTATTATCTCAATGTGAAGGGTGAGGATGAGTCGAGAGCAAAAGCGCTTGCTGATGCCAGGATTTCAGAGGTTTATGCCATAGATGTTTCGGTAATGAACCTTGAAAAGATGTCGGACGAGTACATCGGAAACCTGTATACCGTGCTCGTAAATGCGGGTGAGATAGAAAACGGAGCCTACAATGAGCCGCCTGCCGTAACGGAATTAAAGAGAGAATTGAATATTGCCGATGCGACTGGTTCAACTGAAAGTTCGCAGCAGACGGGAAATGCGGATATAACGTATGAAGATCCCGGAAACGTGGATGACGGGCTGAAGATAAACCTGATAAACCGCCTTATGGATTATCAGCAGAGGATTGCAACGGCGCTTAACTATGAGTATTCCCATTTCGGCATGGATGAGAGCGAAGTGAAAGAATATGTGATCGAGGACATGGAGCAGATGTTCGGAAATGTGATCTATGATATGACATTGACCGAAGAGGAAAAGATCATGTATTTCGAAACGGAGGCAGCGAGGGGGATTTTCGGAGGGGGAGACATTTTGAGATTCAACCCCGATCCGGCGGTTTACGAGCTTCCGGACCTTACGCCATCCATAAATCTTGTGAAAGACGGTGAAAAGATAAGACTTACCTGTATACAGGAATCGACAGCACCGGTGTATTCGGTTGCATACCGCCTGACAGACGGTGAAAAAGAGGGCTATCTCATGTTCCGCAGCAACGAAAACATGAGCGTCGTCCTAAATGATGACAGCGGAAACGGAACCTTTGTCCAGGGTGACGTGCTGCTGAACTGGGACGGAGAGATCACTCTGGGGGAGCGGTATTTCAACGCCGGGAAGATTGGGTTTGCCATAGGTGATAAGCTTGGAGACGGCGTAGAATACATATACGAGATTGTTTATTAAATACAGAATAAACATTTTGGGCGCTCTTAACGCTGCCTTTCACAGCTTTTAAAAGCGTGTTCATGCATGATCAAAAATGCACATTCGCATTTGCCGAAACATGACAACCATGACCGAAATTGAGAAATTTACTCTCTTAAACCTATAAAAAAAAACATAAATAATACGATATATATAATGTAGGGTGTCTCCCTGCACTTTTTGACGTACAAAAATATTTCATTGCACAGGGACAGTGCATGTTTTGCAACATAAAGAGAGATGAGTTACATCGGTTTCTCGGGCATCGGAGGTAGCGGATATGGGAAAGAGCATACTGAAGAAGATAATGGCTGTGGTGTTGACCGTGGCGATGGTGGTAGCGGTAATAGAGATACCACCGCTTGTTAAGGCGGAAAATCAGCACCTGTCGTCAAGAGAATATATAGGTGCTACAAAAGTTGGTGTAGAGGTTAGGTTTTCTTTTGAGATCAATGAGCCGAATCTGTTGTATAACGCTACTGCCCAGAAACCTTCACTTACGATAAGTGCGGTAAAAACAGATGGTGAAGAGGTGCTGTTTTTTGATGATAATGTCACATCTAGTACCGAAGATTTTGATATTGTCTATGATGATGCAGTTAACGTTTGCGGAGATGAGGAATACTATTCTGTAACAATTTCCAACGGTGCGGGGAGCAGATTCAGATCATTTCCCAGCCAGGTGCTGGAGTTTAAGATAGATAAGGTTACGCCTTTTCAGATAAACTCAGCTACTATTGTGAAGAATGTGGAAACATACGATGGCATGATTCACAGACCGACTTTTTCATCCGTTATTGTCGAGACAAGTGCGGGCGAAATCCAGATACCCAATACGGACTACGAGGTTACAAATAATTCCGGGTGGGATTTTACCACCGCTGATGGAAGCGGATGCACTATCACTCTGAAAACAGATAATTTTACTGAGCAGAAAACTTTTGATGTGCCTAATTACTATATTGCATACGATATTGCTGATACGAATGTGGTAAAGGCTTATCTTGGCACTGAAGTTGAAAATCTCAGTGGCGGAAAAGCGTTTGAAGTGGCAAAGAACTACACAGGTGCGCAGCTTAAGAGTAATTACAGATTATATAATGAAAATATAGGAACCAATATAGATTTTTCCGGAATAGCTCCTAAATACGAAAAAGTTGGGGGGAGCGGCTCTGTGGGTAATGCAGAGCTGGTTGCCGGCAGCGATTACTCTGTAGAATACAGTTTTGGAGGAAGCGCGGTTAAGCGGGGAGGATATTATTATTGTGGCACGAAAAAATCAATAATACATGTGGCATCCAATACGTTTGGTGACATAAGTATCAGTGTTGTAGGTGACAGCACAGATGCTCCGGTAGTGTTGGATTCTGTTCAGCTTGCGAACCAGACTGAGTTTCCTACTGTAACGTATACTACGGGTGCTCAGGCAAAGCCGTATTCTATAACTGTATACGATGGGACTACAGAATTGGTTAAAGATAGGGACTACACTTTGTCATATGATACAGGCGGAGCATTATCGGTGGGAAGTGTAGATGTAACGGTAACAGGAATAGGAACATATTCAGATGCGGGAAGTGTCAGGTTTGCTTATTACATAAACGCTCCACTCAAGGTTACATTGGATTCATTAAGCGTTGAGTATGGAAACAGGCACGGTTCGACTGAGATACCGTCTTATTCGGTTACAGATGAGGCGGGCAGCTCATCTTCAGTACTGACAAGCGATTTATATGATGTTAAATATGGTTATGTTAACGGAGAAGGCAAAACGATAGATGTTCCATTAGAAAATGAGAATATGCGCACTGTCGGTGAAAAGTATGTTTATGTAGAAGGTAAGTCGGGCATGGCATACAGCGGTCAGGTGTCTGAAAAGGCATATTTTAACGTTGTGCCTGCGAGATTCCCTAATGGTGATCCGTTAGATGATAATAGCAGATTCAGCATATCGTTAAGCCCGGAAGATTCCACATACACAGGTAATAACGTGGTTCAGACGGTTACAGTGACGGATAAGTATTTGAATCAGACTTTGCAGGAATCTGATACTGAAACAAAAGACTACTATGTAGTATACTATAGACAGGAGGGAGAAAATTGGAATGCTGTTCCTGAGTGTGTGGATTCTGGGACGTATCAGGTAAGAGTATACGGTGCCGGTGGAAGTTACGATAGCGGAACATATATCAGTGCATCTTTCAAAATTGGTGCAATTGATGTCAGCAAGGCTACAGTCAGCGCAAACAGCGTTGATGGGCATCCATCAGTATTCTATGCGGGTACATCCACAAAGGCTCCGTATATTGTTTATACGAGTGGGTCAAAAAAGACAGTACTTTATAATGGCGATACGGGTCAGTGCGCGGAGGGAATCACCGTGTCGTTTAGATATAAAGACATTACAAGTGATAAGCCACTTAATAATATTGGTCAACACACAATAGTGGTTAATGGGGTTGATTCAAATTTTCAAAACACTCTTAGTGTATCTTATTATGTCAGAAAAGCGGATATGGGAGAACTTCTGACCTCGCGTAACATATCGGTTGAATGGATTGGCACCAGTGAATATATGACGTTGCCTAATTATTCCGATCTGGCTTTCGAAGAGGCAGACGGACATATCATTTCAAGGGATAATTACAGTATAGAGCCCAGCGATGATAATAACCTTCCCGGCACCGGAAAGCTTTTGATCACACCTTTAGGTGATTATGCGGATCGCTATGATGCATGTGAGAT
>JAFYAD010000304.1 GCA_017540915.1 Lachnospiraceae bacterium | reverse complement strand
GACTTCGCTTCGCTCACTCACACTCGTTCACAACCGTATGCATACGCTTACTTTTATCAAAACCTGACAGCTATGCCCCCTTGCTCGGTCAGCACAATCTCACATCAGTGTATATGTATGTGATCGTGCCTCACCTACCTAATTGGCTGTGAATAGTAACTGCTCACACCCTCATAAACACATCCGGATCACTGCAATCCGCACCACTCTCCAGTATGCGCAACATCTGCCCGACACGGATATCGTAAGTGTGCGCCTCCCGGATCTTCCGAAGTCCATTCTGAGCGATCCGGGCACGAAGGTTTTCATGTTCAAGGTAGAAAGCACACTTATCGATCAGCTCCTCCTCGCTCTCGAAATACTCAAGATCCTCCCCCCTCTTAAAAAAGAGCGGAATCTCCGGCTGGTAGTTGGTCAGCAGGAATCCCCCGCAGCCCATGATGTCAAAACAGCGAAGCGGCAGCCCCGACACTATATTGGGGATCGTAAAGTTCAGATTGATGCGACTGCCCTTAAAAACCTTGGGCATCTCCTCCCTGTAATCGACCTCTCCCATATAGCGAATGTTGGCCAGATCCTTATGCAGGGAGTTTGTGTACAATGTCGCATCAAAATCTTTTGCCAGCGCCGCAAGGGCTGACTTTCTGGTCTCAGATGCCACCTTGAATCCCAGCACCGTAGTGGAAAATATAAGACCAATTGACGAGAAAGAGCCCTCGGATTTTTCCAGATCAAAATAGTCCGTCAGCATCAGTTCTATCTCCGGGGTCAGCATGGGCTCTATGATGTTGCCGCCGCTCACCAGTCTTGCCGCCTGTATCACTGCCTCCATGTAGCCCCGCAGAAACTCCGGCAGCTTGTGTTTTATCCTATCGTAGGTGTTTTGTTCATACAGGCTCCCCACAAAGGAAACATCATTTTTATAGAGATAAAGATCCTGCGATGCGGCAAGAAGCGCATCAATGCGCTCCGTATCTACCGCCAGCGGCAGATGGTATATGTGTTTGCACCCCTTTGCCAAAAATTCCGCCCAATTCGTCCGGTCAAAGGTGAAAATATAATTGCAGTCGTTGAATACCGACCTGTGATACATGGATATCAGCGGGTTGTCGCAGGTCCAGCATACATATCTTACACCCAGCTTCTCACAGGCATCCGAGATCACCGGGAAATAATTGACAGAAAACACAAAGTCATATTTTTTCTCAGCAAAAATACGGGGCAGGAGCTCTAAAAAGCCCTCGTCCCCGTCATAATCATCAATATGATAATCTATCTCCGTCACACTGTGACCCAGTTTCTCAAAAGACTGCTCCACATCATAGTAATTGTATGACTTCCACGGATAGACCAGAATCTCCATGCGCTGCCTCCTCACACCGGCTCTTCCACAGGCATTTTCCATGCTTTTTCTTCTTCTCTGTATGTGGCGGCAATCTCGGAATATCGTCTGCCTTCATCCGTACCGGCGAAAAACTCCGCGAGCTTTTCGTAGCACTGCGCCAGCATTCCGTAGGTTTCATCGCCGCTCTTATGGATATCCAGGATCACAGGAGCACCAAGCGCATTCGAAAACCAGATGCAGGCCTCCTCATAATCCCCCTGGTCAAAGAAAAAATGCCCCGTTTCAAAGCAAATCTCCGCAGAAGCCTTATCCGCCATATATCGAAGCCCCAGCTTCATCAGTGTGACACTGTCACTGCAGAGCCTTGCGAACCTTGCCAGCACACATGCTGCAGCCTTTGAAAGTGAAGACTCCTGTACCTTCCAGAGATCCTTAAAGAACTGAAGTGAATTCTCAAGCGCTGTCTTATCTCCGCATTTGTACAGCTCCGTGGCGTACATCAATGCGATCTTGCGTGAGAGCCTTCCATCCCTGGCCAGCGCTTTCTCAAAAACATCGAAATCCCTGGCGCTGTGATCGCTCTGCGGCATATGGGTAATGACCACATCACTGTCAAACACCAGTGGTTCCAGCCTCACCGTCTCGTGTATGGGATCCACCCACGTAAACTCCCTGAGACGCTTAAAAAGCTTTGGTCTGTACTCATCCTCTACATTCAGCACCGTGTTGTGTGACACGGTATGGTAGCGCATCTGCACGATCTCCACCTCGGGCACCATGCACTGTTTGAGTTTCATGAACTCATGACGGTTGGTCTCATCCAGCACCTCGTCCGCATCAGGCACGTATATGTAATCGCAGGTTGCCTTTGAAAAAGAGAAGTTTCTGGCTGCGGCAAAATCATCTACCCACTCAAAATCATAGATCTTATCTGTGTATCGCGCGGCAATCTCCTTGGTATTATCTGTGGATCCCGTATCCACTATGATGATCTCGTCACACAGGTCTGCCACCGTATCCAGACATCTTGCCAGAACGGCGGATTCGTTTTTTACTATCATGCAAAGACTTATTGTGATCATGTTCTCCTTACCTCCCAAGCCGGTTGTTATATCTCCTTCATAACTACCATAAAAGTTGTCCAAACGCTCACGCCCTTATTCCCCTAGCGCTTTAAGATACCGGTTATACTGGTTCTGCCTCACATCTGTCACCTCTGCCAGACCAAGATCATCCAAGGCAGTAATATAATCATCGAAATCCTTTTCAATATCCAGCTCTCCGGTTATGAACTTCAAACCGTCACCCTCTGCCTTGGCTGAGATATCGCCCATAAAGCGGTTTACGGTATCGCTCTCTTTGCCTGTGCCATAAATCTCAGGCCAGGGATGTCTGATATACTGTCTCAACTCCCTGTTGATGCGGGCATGCCACTCTGCAACCAGTATATCCGTAGCCTCTACCGACTGCGCAGCCGGGAGCACGAATGCCGGATTGATGCCCAGCTTCTGAAGCCAGTCGTTATCGCTGCCCTTCTCCGTGTATTCGCGGGTTCCGTCCGGCTGCACGGTGTAACTCTCACCCTCGAATCCCCACTGATAATAATCCTGGCAGTGTTCCGACATGGCATAATCCAAAAACTTTACGGCAAGCTCGATATCATCGGATTTTTTACTGACCCCGAACATTCCCGCCAGGGAATTCCTGCCTACATAAAACCCCTTTGAATCGCCCGACAGCGGCGCAGTGCCTGCAAACGCCGTCTCTTCCGTCCCGTCATAATAAGGCAGGACGTTCGAATACATCATTGACATCGCCCAGCTGAAATCATACGCCACACCTGTCCGGTCCACCTTCATACGTTCTATTATGGTATCCCGATCCAGCGTTTCAAATCCCTCTTCCAAAAGCCCCTCTGTATAAAGCTTATTCAGAAAAGACAGGTACTTTTTGTAATTCCCGGAATCCGCATAAGCGTAGGTAACCCTGCCACTGTCATCTGCCTGAAATCCGCTCACAAGATCCAGTCCGAAGGCAGGCCCGAACATGTACGGTAAAAATTCCTTTGTGACACTCATCGGTATCTCATCGGCGGCATCTCCGTTACCGTTCATATCATTATCCCTGAAATACCTTAAAAGCTCCACGAAGCTGTCAAGATCAGAAGGTGCCTCCATCCCCGCTTTGTCCAGCCACACCTGATTATACATGAGACAGGGCTGGTAATCGTCAGCCACATTCAGTCCGGGGACATAGTAGATATGCCCGTTCTCCGCGGTAAGCTCAGCTTTTTCCACAGGATGCTCCTTTAGCCACGCCACAAAATTCGGCATGTAATCAAAAAACTCATCCAATGGGACAAACAACCCCGATTTTATAAAAGTCTGATTGGGATCCGAATCCGGTATCTTTATGATGTCAGCGTCCGTACTGCCTGACGTTATGGTAGCTGTCACCTCATCAGCATAACTGTCATAGTCATGAAGCTCAAAATCCGCTTTTACTCCGGCTTCCTCAAACACCTTCAGCACTATGGGGGCTGACGCGATATCAACGTTCGCATAATTGGATTTCTGAGCCATGATGCTGATCGTTCCGCCATCCTCCGTAACAGGCGCTTCTCCCGTGTATGTAAAACCGTTGGCATCCTCTATGACAGCCGCATTGTCAATGGCGCGATCCACAAGGTTGGTGTCCGACAGTCCGCCGGTATCATGCCCGCCGCAGGCAGTCAATGATGTCAACGCTAATGCGGTAGCCATTATGACGGATAAAGTTTTATTTTTCATAGTGGATCCTCCCTTATAAGATGTAATGGCACGATTCGTAAACGAATCTCTATAATGAACTCTTTATGACTGTTCCACCCTAATAGTAGCTCTCCAGTACAACCTTTATCTTGTCAGACGCCTCTGCACAGAGATCCGGATCAATATCACGTATGCCCTTCTGAAGCTCCCTTATGTATCCGTTTAAAGTTCCTTCATAATAGTATCCGTCCAGCTTATCTCCCACACTCTCCATACCATCGCTGTCAAGCTCGTCGCAAGCCACAGCAAGCTCATCCAGCAATTCCGTCAGTGTCTGCCTGTCTATCATAGGCAGACTTTCCTGCGGTTTTTTCTTCTCATCTTCCTTGAAGAATCGTTCAAGCTCGTTCAAAACATATTTGAAGGAAGCCATCACGCCGTCCGTCTTTGCCATGATGACATCTATGTTTTCGGTCTTGCCTGCCATCTCAAGCTCCTCGGCCATACTGCCGAGATCCATGGCTCCGATCTGTCTTGAACTGCTCTTAAGAGCATGAACCCGGATGGTGTAATCCTCCCAGTCTTTTTGCTCAAAGGCAGTCATGATATCGTGAAGCCTCTCTTCTCCGGAAACATAGTATTCCTCTGCAATCTTCTCAAAAAGTTCCACCGATCCGAGACCTTTGATGGCTTTCTCCGTATCCAGAACCTCGCTTTTGATACGCGTCTTCGTAAGTGCTGCCTCCTGTGCAGCTTCCTGTGCAGCTTCCTCACTCTCTATGATCTTGTCCTTTGGCAGCCACCTTTTGACCTTTGCAGTGATATCGTGCACATCCACGGGCTTTGCCACAAAATCATTCATTCCCGCTTCTTTAAACTGGAATCGTGCCTCCTCCATAACATTGGCAGACAGCGCTATGACAACAGGCTGTCTGATGCTGTCACCCATTTCACGGATGGCAACAGTAGCATCGCATCCGTCAACCTCCGGCATCATATGATCCATAAACACAATATCATAATCCCGTTCAGTCACTTTCTGAATGGCTTCCCTGCCACCTCCCGCCGAGTCCATCTGCATTTTTAGAGGAGCCAGCAAGCCCTGCGCAATAGTGATATTGATGGGATTGTCATCCACCACCAGTATCCTCGCTTCCGGCGCGGTGAAGTTTATGAACTTCTCCTGTTCCGCCTCTCTCTTGGCATCATCCTCTCCGTTCAGCAGCTTCACCATTTTAACGGATGTCAGCGGCCTCCTCAGCTTGTGCAGATTCTCCCTGTCGGTTTTCGTATCCGCATCAATGTCCGAAGACATGACAAACTCAGTGTCTTTATATTTTTCCACATATTGCGCCACTTTATCGTCGTAATCCCGCTCGCTGAATATGATGTAATCCTTCTTGGACGAGGGAACGTAATCGTCTAAGGATGTCAGTACGCTGTACGCTACTCCAAAGCCTTTGATATTCTCCATAAAGATATCGCTGTAGAGTCCCTTGGGATCATACAACATCATCATCTTATCTTCCGGAGACACAACTCCGAAGCCGGTTTCCCCTTCCACCACTTTCTGCGGTATCGTAAACCAGAAATCCGAACCCTTTCCGTATTCACTGGACACTCCCGTGGTGCCGCCCATGGCCGACACCAGTCTTTTGGTTATGGCAAGTCCCAGTCCCGTCCCCTCAACATTGCGGTTTCTCTTGGAATCAAGCTGCTGAAAACTCTCAAAGAGCTTTCCCATATCCTCTTTTTTGATGCCTATGCCCGTATCCGTCACATGAACCGTCAGATTCACCATGTCGGTTCCTATGTCCTCCGCTGAAACATTGATACGGACCCTGCCCTCGTTGGTGAACTTGATCGCATTATTGGCCAGATTGATGATGATCTGGCGAATCCTCATGGCATCGCCGTACAGCTTTCGCGGAACCTTGCCGTCACTCACCAGGAAAAGATCCAGCTTTTTATCGCCTATTCTGGTACCCAGAACATTTACAATGTCCGAGAACTCCCTCATGGGCTTGTACTCCTCCGGGATGATCTCCAGCTTGCCCGACTCTATTTTTGAATAATCCAAAATATCATTAATAATGTTGAGCAGGTTTTTGCCGGAGCTTTGGATCTGCCTGAGATAATCCCTTACCTCGGGGGATTTCTCTTCTCTCAGCGCGATCTCCGCCATGCCTATGACGGCATTCATGGGAGTCCGGATCTCGTGAGACATGTTGGCCAGGAAATCCGATTTCATGCGTGAAATCCTCTCCAGCTCCCTGTTGGTCTCGGCCATGAACCTGATCCTGGTGGCGGACTCTGTCGAGTCATGAAGAATATACAGGATTCCGATGGTCTTCTCATCACCCAGCTCTATGACCCTGACTCTGAAATAGTACTGTTTATCCTCCGTGTCGTAACGAAGCCAGTTGTCACCGTCATGAGTAGTATTTTCTTCTATCCAGGCGTCCAGCTTATTGCGATCTTTAAAGTCCTCCAGGAGACATGCATCCATCGTGTCCTTGATCATATCATTGATATGTATCAGGTCGTCATATCCGTCATACAGTATCAGACCGTCACTCATATTGTTGGCGAAATCATCCAGTGACCAGTTTCTCAGGGTGTATTTCGTGAAATATAGTGTCAGGTACAGGCAAAATATCGGTATAAAGTTATACACGATGACCGACAGCCACACAGGGAGGTTTAAATGTACGGTCAGTCCCTCGGCAAAGCAGATGAAAAACAGCATTCCCATCAGCGCCCAAAATCTCATCCTGAATATCTCATGTGTCCTGATCAGGCATACCACCAGAACGATCAGCACCATCACAATGTTCAGGTACATCATGATACGGTATGAGCGGAAGCTGAACAACAGCCCCGTATTTTTCGTGTCGGTGGCAACCCACCAGGCCGAAGTGAATAAGATCTTTTTGGAAAAAGAAAAGATCCTGGCTCCAAAGAACTGGCTTACGCACAGGTATGTCTGATATGCGCAGACAAGAAACGACGGGATCAAAGCCATGGCAGTACCCTTCAGCCGTCCCATTCTGGCAGTCATCAGCATAATGGCAAAAAACAGCCAGCCGTGAAATATATAGTACGGCAACATGACGTTCTCCACCATCTGCGCGCCTTCGGCAGCCACCAGGACCGCACAGAGCGCATCACAGATACACATTATGGCAGACACAGCCACAAACCCCATATTCCGGCGTTTAAAGAGGATCCCCTTAACGCAGCAATATGCACTCAGCCCGAACATTATTGCAAACGTGATAATAAGCGCTATCATAGGCAATACCTTTATGTTTACTGTCAAAACTGCATTGCGTCACTGTATCCTGAAAAACAGGGTAGAGTCTTTTGTATATTTTACCATAAAAACCTCAATTGTAAATGTTATTTTTTGTGAGTATTGACCATTTCGTGACTTCCTGCCCTGATACTTTTCCACGTGAACAGCGACCAATGGAGTGAAGATTTTGTCAGTTGAATAAAAAAATAATAGAATGGGTATTGGCCCCTGAGGTATAATAGTTTTCGACCAAAAAACAAAAACCGAAAGGAGAACCAACACCCATGAACATTATAGCACTGATTGAGGATT
>JAFYAD010000303.1 GCA_017540915.1 Lachnospiraceae bacterium | reverse complement strand
TTTGCTCCAGATCTCCACTTTGGTAATAACACCTGCCAAAACCACATCTTTATCCAGACCCGCAAACTCCCGCAATTTCTGGGGTATCAAAGCTCTGCCCTGTTTGTCTATCTCCACTTCGCATGCACCTGCAATGAAATGTCTGAGAAAATATCTCGTCTCTGCAGAATACTGCGGCGCTTTGCGGAATGTCTCCTCGACATTCGCCCACTCTTCTTTGGAGTACACAAACAAACAGTCTTCAAATCCCCTGGTAATCACTATCTCGTCACCGAGCAACTCGCGAAACTTTAACGGAATTATCAGCCTGCCCTTAGGATCTATGGAATGATCATACTCACCCATGAACATAAGGCATGTTCCCCTCTTTTTCTCTGATCTATCCGCTCATTTCACAGAACAACTGGACAGATAACGTGGTCATAAGCTTATGGGATGGGATTTCGACTCAATTTCTACCACCTTGTATCCACTAAGTCTCCACTTGCCATCCACCGACATCCACAATACTACTGAATCGATTAAAATGCAATACTTTTTTCAAAAAAAAATTGGTTATTTTTTATGTTTCCA
Source organism: Lachnospiraceae bacterium (assembly GCA_017540915.1). The sequence goes on along the minus strand of JAFYAD010000303.1, from coordinate 2,115 downwards.
CAAAAAATAACCAATCGTTTTTGTACAATACAACCAATACTTGTGCTCAATTGTCTAAAATCCGGGCTCAAACCCCAATATATGGTTTTACAAAAATTTTACTCATCCTTAATATCTTTTTTATTTTTGTCTCCACCCGGCACCACTTTTGCTCCACCTTCAGGTTTTGGGTCTCCACCGGCTGCCACCCTGCTCTTCTCTCTCACGATACCTGCGATATTCAATACCACCGACAATACCACCAGAGTCATGGCCACCACCATTGATACGGCGATATCGGTTCCCGGGATCTTCAGCTGGTCGGTCCTCAAACTCTCTATAAAAAACCTGCCGAGACCGTAACCTCCCAGATATACCAGCATTACCTGTCCCTTAAACGCTTTCCTGTACCTCACAAAGAGGATCAGGAAAAGGAACAGCGCCAGATTCCAGAGAGATTCATACAGGAAAGTCGGATGAACCTGTATATAATCTATGCCGTTTACATTAACCACGTTCTCCATCTGCTCTATCGTAACATCAGACGCCCTCACGGCGGTGACAGGAAGCTGCATTGCAAACAAAGAATCCGTGTATCTCCCGAAAGCCTCCCTGTTAAAGAAATTTCCGTAACGGCCTATGAGCTGACCCAGCGGGAGACCTACAACTCCTGTGTCACACAGCAGGAGAAAATCCAGTTTTTTGACCTTTGTGTATACAAGACATACCACCAGGCACATTATAACTGCCCCGTATATCGCCAATCCACCCTGTCTGAGATTGAATATCGACAGAAGATCGTCTTTGTATTTGTCCCAGGAAAAGATCACATAATACAGTCTCGCGCCGATGATACAGAATATGACCTCATAAATGGCGAAATCCATATACATCTCGACATCCTGCCCGGTACGCTTTGCCTCGGAGAGCGCCATCCAAACGCCTGCCAGGATACCTATGACCACCACTATGCCGTAGTAGGCAATGGTAAAACCGTTAATGTTGATGAGTTTCCCCACATGATCCATATAAATTCCCAAGTGGGGGAAATTGATATTGTAATCCATTTATACACCTGTCCTAAAAAAAGGGCGGGGGCTTAACACCCCTGCCCTGTCTGAATCTGATAAATCATCAATTAAAGATCAGTTTTTCTCCTCTGTCTGAACCTGCTCCGTACGAATTGCCTTCGTGCGTATCTCCTCACAGATCTGATCTATAAATTCCTGTACAGGCTTAACACCCTCATCACCTTCAAAGCGGCTTCTGACTGATACTGTGTTATCCTGCTCCTCATTGGCACCCACTATAAGCATATAAGGCAGTCTGTCAAGACGCGCCTCCCTTATCTTAAATCCGATCTTCTCGGAACGGGCGTCAACCGTTGCATCTACATCATGACTCTTAAGCTCTGCCTCGACCTTCTTTGCGTAATCAAGATATTTATCGGATACGGGAAGGATCCTCACCTGTTCAGGACACAGCCATGTAGGGAACTTACCGGCGTAATGTTCGATAAGCCATGCCAGAGTTCTCTCATAGCATCCCATGGATGTTCTGTGGATGATCCATGGTCTCACCTTCTCACCGTTCTCATCTATGTAATACATTCCGAAATTCTCGGCTATGGCGCAATCCAACTGGATAGTCACCATCGTATCTTCCTTGCCGTAAACATTCTTGGCCTGGATATCGATCTTAGGACCGTAGAAAGCAGCCTCTCCGTCAGCCTCGTAGAAATCTATGTTGTTCTTGCGCATGACATTACGGAGATATTCCTGAGTGTTGTTCCAGTACTCTTCGTCTCCGAGGTATTTTTCTTTGTTCTCAGGATCCCACTTTGAAAGACGATATGTAACATCCCCGTCAATACCCAGTGTCTTCATGACGTAATTGGCAAGCTCAACACATCTTGTGAGCTCTTCCTCCGCCTGCTCCGGAGCCAGCACAATATGTGCCTCCGTTATCGTGAACTGTCTTACTCTTGTAAGACCGTGCATCTCTCCGGAATCCTCGTTTCTGAACAGTGTTGATGTCTCAGACATACGATATGGAAGATCCCTGTAGGAATGCTGTTCATTCATATATACATAATACTGGAAAGGACATGTCATGGGACGTAAAGCCATAACTTCC
>JAFYAD010000302.1 GCA_017540915.1 Lachnospiraceae bacterium | reverse complement strand
GTTGTTCTCTTTTACATTTTCCATCTCGGTGCAGAATATAGGCAGGTCATATTCGTTTTCAACATGAAGCTCTACATTCAGCAGAACAGGGACAGAGCTTTTATTGGTGGCTATGGCTGCTTCTGACAGATTGTTGAAGACAGGCCTTTCATCATCCGTAAAATGCTTGAAATACAGGCTGCTGCCGTCGTAGCAGTCTTTTTCATTGCTCAATCGGCTGAGAAGATTCTGGGGATCCATGGTAAAGTCAAAGGTGTGCTCCTTTATCACGGGCATTACCATGGCAATGACATCATAACTCCAGATGTCAAAATCGGATCGGTCTGTAAGCCTGCCGATCCCGACTGCCTCATCCTGAAGAGAGTACAGGAATTCGTCCTCTGCTTCGAAGTCTGATATGTTGTAAATGTTTTCGCTGATTTCCGCTGAGCCTGCAAGATCATCCTCTTTGTATAACTGGGCAGAGTTTTCACCTGACGGAGTGGTCTCGACCGTTCCGGTCATAATGCCGGAATTATCTATCGGTGTAGTCTCGAATACACCGGAATAAACCCCGTCAGGGATATCATTCTCAGATTGATCGCCCACAGAGATCATCTCACGTAATGTGCCGTCATTTGTCTCATATATTGCTTCTGAATTACCGGAGGATATTTCCTTAATACCGGCATCGGGTGAAGATGCGAGACTTATGGCGGGATATATTGATAAGCCTGTCAGGCATGCTATGATAAATGATGTGATCTTTTTTTTCATGAGTATTTCCTCCGTCAGCCTGGGTTGAAAACCCATATGGCGGGATGCGTTCAGTAAACCCGCACCCGTATATTACAGTGAACGGATTTAATTCGTTCACTGTATATATATCGGCACATAAGCGAATGTTTTTTACAGGTTTTTGTCAAATGTGTGTCCTTGAAATCTGCCATTCACAGCAAATATCGCGCAGTCAGACAGATTGACCGCTTGCAGGCACGTATGATTGCACGATATTGACCGGAATCAGGCATTTTACATACATGATACAGAGGCGTTTATATAAGATCCCTTTCAATATATATCCTGTAGCAGGAAAAAGCTGATATTGTATATATGATACATCCTGCAACGGATATGATGACGGAGCCGGTAAATACGTAGTCCCTTATCCATACAAGGAACAGGACGGTAACGGCTGCGCATGTAAAGGATATTAAAATGGCTGCAGCCCTGAGCTTTCGCACTTTTCTCATGACGTCGGTATCAGGCTTTGCTGTCAGCCCCGCGTTCATACTTTGTGCTCCGCAAAACATGAATGATCCCAAAACGCAAAGCAGGTACGTAAATGCAAATCTGTCGGAATATCCGCCGGCTGCCATGGAACAGCATATCTGTGAAATGGTCAGCATCAGTACTGATAGTATCAAACGGACGCTCATCCATATAAACTTTGCGATGAAAATGGTTTCGCGGCTGCAGACCTGATCGAGCAGCATGTATATACTGCCCGTGATCTCGTCCCTGACAAAAAGCTCTGTGCTGTCGCGGGCAGTTTCATAAAGGAACCACAGCTGCAGCGGGACAGTTATGATCAGAGGCATATTTTTGCCAAAAACGTCTGAATACTCCGGAAATCGTGTAAGCAAAAAAGATAGCGCTGCCGTGATAAGACACAGAAGGATGGATTGTGACAGTACGACAGGAGTATTTTTTTTTAATTCTGATAAAAAAATATTTTTCATTTCAGCAGCACCCCGCTATTGCATGCCGTGGAGAGAGGATTTCTGCCACATGCGGTCGTCACAACGGTAAGACCGCGGGATGAGAATTTTTTCAGAATTTCGACCCAGCGCAGGGCATCTTTTTGTTCCATCAGATTGGTACATTCATCAAGGTACAGTATATCGGGATTTGAACATATGGCGCCGATCAGCTGGAGCGATCTGTTTTGGCTCATACTCAGAGCCCGGATCGGCATGTCGTATGATATCCCGAAAACATTCAGCATAGATGGTTCGAGACCGGCTATATAATCGGGTGATGACTGTCGTACGTTCAAAAGATATCTTTTGACAGAAAAGTCATCCATGTAAACAGGCGTGTCAGGGACGAACCGAAAGGAACCGCTAAAATCGGATGGGGATGAGCCGGCAATGGTGACGGTGCCATCGTAATGCCGGATAAATCCGGCCAGAATCCGTAACAGAGTGGTCTTTCCGGAACCATCTGAGCCGATCATGCAAAACATGGTCCCCGGAGCAACAGAGAAGCTTACAGGTTTCAGCAGGATATTTTTATTTGCGGTATATGAAAGATTTTGCGCGCGGATCATGTTAATCTCCCTGTATCAGAATGGTGAGCCCCATATTGACCTCGCCTGTTTCCGCACCGTTTTCGTCCAGAAGATAATAGCGTGCGATACAGTCATAGGTTCCGGGAGATAAACTCTCTGACAGTATTACATCAGATAAGTCATCACCCGGCATCATGACTCCGGAAGTGAAAATGGGTGTGTCTTCTCCCACGATGAAAACACGCAATATGACCGGTGTTGTATTCACACGGTTATTTTCGGCGAATGCGTTTACAGATGCTTTATCCGGGGCTTCAAATATCCACCTGGTATTCATGACTGCCTGATAGCTTGACGGTGTTACGTTGTCTTCACTGTCATCAGCAATATCCTCAATGTTCCGGGGTGTAACCAATACGCTGCGGGGCTGCGGCTGTTCCGGAGTCTCGTATGCCGGATTGAAGCGAAGTACGCTGACGGATATATACAGTACGGCAGTTGTGATCGTCAGTAACAGAACAACGAGAGACCGTTGCCATACGCCGGAGCTGCTGTCGTGTTTATAGCGCATTTGAGCCTGTATCAGTTGCTGTGTTTTTATTTCTGACATGATGTCTGACCTTTGGTTACCGTGAAAGGTAACAGTGTTTGTGCCGTGTTGAGTACAGTGCCATAACCTCTTCGATTATAGCATTTTTCAGGTGATATGGCTATGTAAATTTGTTCTTTTTCAAGCTTTTTCGGATCAGCCTTTTGTTAATCTGCTTTTCGATCGTATCCGATCCGCAAGCCGGCAGGGACAAAAAGCAGGGTGGCAAAAGGACTGACTTAGATTACAAACATTTATATTGTAAAAAATTTCGTGTTGTGTTAATCTGTTTTCAACAAGCAGAAATTCAAAATTCAATGATACGTAAATCTTATTGGTCGATTATAAATTCCTGCTTAAAAATCCCACAATGATTTAGGCAGGATAAAATGCATATATCCTGCCGTATATAAAAAAGGAGGGTTGAATTTATGACATTATTAATGAGAGATAACGAGATGAGAGCAGAAGGAAGAGCAGAGGCTATTATTGAATTGCTAATGGATCAGGGGCTTGTGCCGGATGAGATTTCGAATATCATACGAACAGAAAGAGATATGGACACGCTGGGTAAATGGCTGAAGCTTGCAGCAAAAGCGGAGTCTGTAGAAGATTTTATCCAAAAGAGCGGGATCATGGAAGGTGCTCTGACCGGAAGCTCACAATGAGGTGTGCCGTACCAATGTCATTTACTTTAGCAGATTTTCGATAAAAATCGGAAATCTGCTTTTTTCTACCCCTAACAAAAATATAAAAAGGCGCTTGTAGTGAAGATATATCTGTTCACTTTTCACTACAAGGAGGTGCTTATAAAGCATTCTGATGCAATCAAAGCTATGTTACTCGCAACGATCAATGAAATCGCCGCCGATCCCCAGAAGTAACTTGTCAATGTACAGAAAAAACTGTGTCACCCGGAAAACCGGTGCAAGAAATTTGTACAAAAATCCTCTTATGAATGCAAGCATTCAACGAGTATTTTTATACAAATTGCCTTGGCTCTGAACAGTTACATATTTTAATTGCTAAAACACCTTTTTATTGGTATAGTGTTTTCTTTATGACTAGGGGCAGGCGGCGGAGGCTGATCCTGTAAACAGTTAAGGTCATAAGGAAAGAGGAGCGCAAGATGAAACAGATTGAAAAACTTATGGATTACAGACAGAGCGTGCGGATCGTGGATGCCACTCTGCGCGACGGAGGTCTCGTAAATGATTTTTATTTCACGGATGATTTTGTGAGGGCACTCTACCAGACCAATATCAAGGGCGGAGTGGACTACATGGAATTCGGATATAAAGCTTCCAAGGAAATGTTCGACGTTGACAAGTTCGGCAAGTGGAAATTCTGCGATGACGACGACATCAGGGAGATCGTGGGAGATAATGACACCGGATTGAAGCTTGCAGTCATGGCGGATGTTGGACGATGCGACTATAAGACCGACATCAAACCAAAGTCGGAGAGCCCCATCGACCTTATAAGGGTTGCTACCTATGTCAATACCATACCTGCTGCCATAGACATGATAGAGGATGCCAAGAAAAAGGGCTATGAGGTCAGCTGCAACATTATGGCCATCTCTACCGCACAGGAGCTTGATATCAGGACTGCCCTTGAGATGCTGGGCAAGTCGGGCGTGGATATCTTCTACATAGTGGACAGCTACGGAAGCCTCTACCCGGAATCTCTTGCCAGACTGATCAATTTCTACAAGGAAATAGCTGATAAATACGGTAAAAAACTTGGTATTCACGCACATAACAACCAGCTTCTCGCTTTTGCGAACACGGCGGAGGCTGTAGGTGACGGCGTCGACTACCTTGATGCGACATATTCGGGAATGGGAAGAGGAGCAGGCAACTGTCAGATCGAGCCTTTGATCGCATTCCTTCACAATCCGAAATACAATGTTTATCCGGCTATCAAGTTTAACGAGGAATACATGGAGCCGCTCAAGGAATCCGGAGTCAAGTGGGGATATGACCTTCAGTATCTAATGACCGGAATCCTGAATCAGCATCCCAGAACCGCTATTGCATTCACACATGACGGACGTAAGGATTACACCAACTTCTACAAGGAGGTTGTGGCGCAGGACTGACTGTAGACGGCTATGTGCCGTCTGATGATGAGTTTGACATATAAGACGATCTTCACGGAGGTGACTTCTATTGGGAGATAATCAGGATACAAACGATTTTTTTAATGAGGATTTTTCATCCGGCAGCTGGGATACACCGGCTGATCCTGTGTCCGGTCCTTCAGGGCAGGATGGAGTGACAGGTAGTGAGTCACCTGCCGGTGATCAGACATCCGGAACACCCTCTGATGTTTCACCGGAGAATACCGGAACGGATCCGGGGGCGGTGGCAGAGACCTTTACCTATGGAACCGGTCCGGATCAGGGAACCGAAAACCCGCAGTATGGCAGCGACCAATACGGAAACAGTCAGTACGGGAATGGTCAGTACGGGAACGGTCAGTACGGTAATGGTCAATATGGAAACGGCCAGTATGGGAATGGTCAGTACGGGAACGGTCAGTACGGAAACGGCCAGTATGGTAATGGTCAGTATGGAAACGGTCAATACGGTAATGGCCAATATGGAAACGGTCAGTACGGGAATGGTCAATACGGTAATGACCAATACGGAAATGGTCAGTATGGGAACGGTCAGTATGGGAATGGTCAATATCCTAACGGTCAGTACGGTGATCCGCAGAACGGCACCTACAATCAATACGGAAATCCCTACTATGACAACTACAATATTCCGGAGTACAGCGGAGGGGCTTCGAAAGACTACAACGGAGGCTTCGGTGTCGCATCCCTGATACTGGGTGTGGCATCAGTGCTGCTCACGTGCTGTGGTGTCAATATCATTACCGGAATACTGGCTATCGTGTTCGGTATTATTCATATCACCAAGAAAAGCGGGGACAATGTTACTGCTATCATAGGTATCGTGACTTCCGGCCTGTCACTTTTGGTGATGGTATTGTTCATATGTTTTATGATCATGGGCAACTGGGATGATTCCGATACCAATCGTTACAGCGATAGCACAGACAGGTACGAATATAATGATGATGACGATTACTTCGACGACGACTGGGACAGCTACTTTGACAACAGCTACCCGGGTGATATGTCTGGAGAGGGATCTTTGAAAAACTTATGATATTATTATAGAGGAGAAACATAAAAGCAATGTACAACAAAGTTGACACCAACATGAATTTCGTGGAGCGCGAGAAAGCCACGGAAAAGTTCTGGAAAGAGAATGACATATTTAAGAAGAGCATGGATTCCCGCAGCAAGGGACCGGTCTACACATTCTATGACGGACCGCCCACTGCGAACGGAAAACCCCATATAGGACACGTACTGACACGTGTCATAAAAGACATGATACCGAGATACCGCACCATGAAGGGATATTATGTTCCGAGAAAGGCCGGCTGGGATACACATGGTCTCCCGGTGGAGCTGGAGGTGGAAAAGCTTCTGGGCTTAAATGGCAAGGAACAGATCGAAGAGTACGGCATGGAGCCCTTCATTGACAAGTGCAAGGAATCTGTCTGGAAATACAAGGGTATGTGGGAGGATTTCTCCGGAACTGTCGGTTTCTGGGCCGATATGGACAACCCCTATGTAACTTATGACGACAATTTCATCGAGTCCGAGTGGTGGGCTCTTAACGAGATCTGGAAAAAGGGCCTTCTGTACAAGGGATTCAAGATCGTGCCCTACTGCCCGAGATGTGGAACTCCTCTTTCAACAGCCGAGGTTTCCCAGGGGTATAAGACAGTTAAGGAGCGTTCTGCCATAGTACGTTTCAAGGCCGTGGGCGAGGACGCGTATTTCCTGGCATGGACCACAACACCATGGACTCTGCCTTCGAACGTTGCACTTTGCGTGAACCCGGACGAAAAGTACGCAAAGGTTAAGGCTGCGGACGGCAATGTTTATTATATGGCCGAGGCTCTTCTGGACACTGTGCTGGGTGTTCTGGCAAAGCCTGAGAATAAAGAGACCGGCGAGCCGGCAGTGGCTGCATATGAAGTCCTTGAGACATATATCGGAAAAGATCTTGAGAGAAAAGAGTATGAGCCTTTGTATGAGTGCGCTAAGGCAGATGCCGACAAGCAGCGCAAAAAGGGCTTTTATATAACCTGCGACAGCTATGTCACCATGAGCGACGGTACAGGTATAGTACATATCGCACCGGCCTTCGGTGAGGATGATGCCAATGTGGGTCGCAATTACGATCTGCCCTTTGTACAGATGGTGGATGACAGAGGTATCATGCGTGATGAGACTCCCTTCGGCGGCATGAGATGCAAGCCTACTGCAGCGGAGATGGAGAAGGGCGCAGTCAGCGCCGATCCGGAAGTCATTAAGGAACTCTCTTCCAGAAAGCTTCTTTTTGATGCTCCTAAGTTTGAGCATGAGTATCCCCACTGCTGGAGATGCGACACACCGCTTTTGTATTACGCGAGAGAGTCATGGTACATCAGGGAGACTGCCGTAAAAGACGACCTTATCCGCAACAACAACACCGTAAACTGGATCCCGGAATCCATCGGAAAGGGACGTTTCGGCAACTGGCTTGAGAATATACAGGATTGGGCAATCTCCAGAAACCGTTACTGGGGTACTCCTCTCAATATCTGGGAGTGCGAGGGCTGCGGCCATCAGGAGTCCATCGGAAGCCGCGAGGAGCTTGCAAAGCGCTCGGGCAATCCGGATGATGCGAAGGTTGAGCTTCACCGTCCTTATATCGATGCAGTTACATTTACCTGTCCTGATTGCGGCAAGACCATGAAGAGGGTGCCTGAGGTTATCGACTGCTGGTTTGATTCAGGCGCGATGCCTTTTGCACAGCACCATTATCCCTTTGAGAATAAGGATCTCTTTGAGCAGCAGTTCCCGGCACAGTTCATATCAGAGGCTGTAGACCAGACAAGAGGCTGGTTCCACTCGCTCATGGCAGAGAGTACACTGTTGTTTAACAAGGCTCCTTATGAGAATGTTATAGTCCTGGGTCATGTTCAGGATGAGAACGGACAGAAGATGTCCAAGTCAAAGGGCAACGCAGTGGATCCTTTTGATGCGCTTGCAACCTACGGCGCAGATGCTATACGCTGGTATTTTTACATCAATTCGGCACCCTGGCTTCCCAACCGTTTCCACGGAAAGGCAGTTATGGAAGGCCAGAGAAAGTTCATGGGAACACTGTGGAACACCTATGCTTTCTTTGTACTGTATGCCAATATTGATGATTTTGACGCTACAAAATATAAACTGGATTACGACAAGCTTTCGGTTATGGATAAGTGGCTTCTGTCGAAGCTCAACACCCTGATCAAAGATGTCGATTACAATCTGGAAAATTACAGGATCCCCGAGACCGCAAGAGCACTTGATGATTTCGTGGATGAGATGAGCAACTGGTATGTAAGACGCGGCAGGGAGCGCTTCTGGGCAAAGGGCATGGAGCAGGATAAGATAAATGCTTACATGACACTCTACACAGCCCTTGTCACTGTGGCAAAATGCGCAGCTCCCATGATCCCCTTCATGACAGAGGATATATACAGAAATCTTGTGGCAGGCATCGATAAGAGCGCACCGGAATCCGTGCATCTCTGTGACTTCCCGGTAGCTGACGAGTCTCTGATCGATAAAGAGCTTGAGGAGAATATGGAGGAGGTACTGAAGGTTGTGGTCATGGGACGTGCAGCCAGAAATGCCGCCAATATCAAGAACCGTCAGCCCATCGGCAAGATGTATGTTAAGGCAGAGAAAAAGCTTTCGGATTTCTATGTGGAGATCATAGCGGACGAGTTGAACGTTAAGGCTGTGGAGTTTTCGGATGATGTTTCCGCATATACCGATTACAACTTCAAGCCGCAGCTCAAGACAGTGGGACCGAAGTACGGCAGGTTCCTCAAGCAGATCCAGACGGCTCTCGCTGAGCTGGACGGCAATAAGGCTTACGCTTCCCTTAAGGCAGACGGAGTTTTGAGACTTCCGGATGTTGATGCTTCCATAGAGCTGGCAGAAGAAGATCTCCTCATCACCATGACTCAGGCTGAAGGCTATCAGACCGAGGGCGATAACACCATGACGGTAGTTCTGGATGTGAACCTTACACCGGAACTTATCGACGAGGGCTTTGTGAGAGAGCTTATCTCCAAGATCCAGACCATGAGAAAAGAAGCGGGCTTCGAGGTTATGGATCGCATCAAAGTTACATATACGGCAGGAGATAAGTTAAAAGGTATCTTCGAAAAATACGGTGCTGATATTTCCGGAGATGTTCTGGCAGACTCTGTTACAGAGGGAAATCTGTCAGGCTATGAGAAGGAATGGAAGATAAACGGCGAAGATGTGACACTTGCAGTTGAAAAGATCTGATTGTCGCTGTTTTCAGTGACAAAATAAAATAAAAGGAGAAACGCAATGAAAAACAGTGCTTTCAAGAAAGAGACATTCATCAAGAATGTTGAGGCAAACGTCAGGACCATGTTCCGAAAGACTATTGACGAGGCTACCCAGCAGGAAATCTATCAGGCTGTTTCCCATGTTGTGGAGGATGAGATCATCGATGCATGGATCGCCACTCAGAAGACTATCGATGCCAATGATCCCAAGATGGTCTACTATATGTCAATGGAGTTTCTGGTAGGACGTGCTTTGGGCAACAACCTTATCAACCTAACAGCATACAAAGAGGTTAAGGCTGCGCTTGACGAGCTGGGCTTCGACATCAATGTCATCGAGGATCAGGAGAGGGATCCTGCCCTCGGAAACGGCGGTCTCGGTCGTCTTGCGGCATGTTTTCTTGAGTCCCTTTCAACACTGGGCTATCCGGCATACGGATGCGGTATAAGATACCGTTACGGTATGTTCAAACAGAAGATAAAGGATGGTTTCCAGGTAGAGAAGCCGGATAACTGGCTCAAGAACGGATATCCCTTTGAGCTTCGCCGCCCCGAGTATTCTTACGAGGTAAGATTTGGCGGATATGTGGCAGCGGAGACAGATCCGGTGGGACGCCAGCAGTTTGTCCAGAAAGATTACTATGCGGTAAATGCGGTTCCTTACGATATGCCTATCGTGGGATACAATAATAACGTAGTGAACACCCTGATCATATGGGATGCGGAGCCTGTCAATGTTTTCGAGCTTGAGAGCTTTGACAAGGGCGATTATAGGAAGGCAGTGGAGCAGGAGAACCTGGCCAGAAACCTTGTGGAAGTGCTGTATCCCTGTGATGATCATGTACAGGGCAAGGAGCTTCGCTTGAAACAGCAGTATTTCTTTGTTTCCGCATCTATACAGCGTGCTATCGCAAGATTTATGCGCCATCACACAGACATACACGATCTGCCCAATAAGGTGACATTCCAGATGAACGACACCCATCCGACAGTTGCAGTCGGAGAGCTCATGAGAATACTCCTCGACGAGTACCATCTTGAGTGGAGAGACGCATGGAACATCACCACAAAAGCCTGCGCATACACAAATCACACCATCATGGCTGAGGCGTTGGAGAAATGGCCCATCGAGATCTTCTCAAGGCTTTTACCCAGAGTTTATCAGATCATCGAGGAGATCAACAGAAGATTTGTGCTGCAGATCCAGGAGTCTTTCCCGAATAATCAGGAAAAGATCAGGAAGATGGCTATCGTATACGACGGACAGGTTCGCATGGCAAACCTTGCCATCGCTGCAGGCTACTCCGTAAACGGTGTTGCAAGACTTCATACGGAGATCCTTAAAAACCGCGAGCTTCGTGATTTCTATGAGATGTTCCCGGAGAAGTTCAACAACAAGACCAACGGTATCACACAGAGAAGATTCCTTCTTCACGGCAATCCCCTGCTTGCCGCATGGGTGACCAAGAAGATCGGTGACGGCTGGATCACGGATCTCTCACAGATCGCAAAGCTCAAGAAGTTCGTCACGGACAAGAAGTCACAGAAGGAGTTCATGGACATCAAGAAGAAGAACAAGATTCGCCTTGCCGAGTACATCAAGGAGCACAACGGC
>JAFYAD010000301.1 GCA_017540915.1 Lachnospiraceae bacterium | reverse complement strand
GGATAGAATCACCCATTATCCTGATGTGTTCCGGTTTCCACTCGGTATAGATATAGCGGTATTCGGATGCATAAAGGCACAGGGCGGTATCGGCAAGCGCTGATGCCATCCTGCAGAACGAAAGATAAGAAATCTTTTTGTGTTCTTTGAGATAGACATCAAGATTGTCACCCGGTATGTATTCCTCCACGAGATAGCGGTAATCCGCATCCTCAATGTAGTCATACAGCACAGGTATACACTCATGCCTCACTGACTCGAGTATTAAATGTTCATGGGATTGCTGAAAAACCGGTCGGTCTGATCCTCTGATCGACTTTGGTGTGCATTTGATCGCACGGAACTGTTTCAGCATGATGTGTTTGACGAGATATACACATGATGACGAGCCATTTCCCATTGACCCGCATATGCGATAGGTGCCAAACAATATTTGATCTTTCATGGCTATCACCTACCTTCGGCTTGACCTTTCCGAAAGACCGGTGACAGACACCTCATGTAAAAAGACTTATAACACGTTTCAAAAACTTTTGCAAGAGGAAAATTAAAAAATATCTTTTGACCGCGACCGGGCAGAATGGTAAAATAAGTTCTGTATGTAAAAAAAGACCGGCATATCGCCGGTGACAATAGAGACTGGAAACATTCAGAGAGGATAGGATATGGCAAAACATAACATGGACGAACTGGATGAGCTGGAAGAGTACTTTGCCGGCGAAGAGGCAAAGGAGGCTGAAAGACGATCTCAGCCTGCTTCACCCAGGAATTTTGCACCGATCATAGCAGCGGCGGTGCTGGTTGTGATCATCATATTGATAGTCATCATAGGAAAAAAGATAGAGGATGCGACACCTTCCAAGGAGACGATGAGTATTACAGATTATTTTTCCGACGTTGCCCCGGGCACATATCCGGCATTTCTGAACATGGAGCCGGCAGATTTCAGGGTTTACGACTTTGACGGCACAAAATACCTTGAACTCCAGGTGCTGGAGAATGTTTTCGACGACAGGTTTTACTGGGAATCCGCTGAGAACGTTTTGTTGTACGCGAGCGTGGAGAAATCGGATCTGTACAATGTGCCCTCCGGAGAAAAGAAATACTATCTTGGTAAATCGCTTAACGACACGGGGTATGTGATCGTCAAACAAAAGGACGGTGTTGTGTACGTGGCGCTTGAATTTGCGGATGAAGTCTGCGGGATAGATTATGAGATTGACACTGAAGGTGTCGGCAGTGTGTTCTTTTGGACCGAGTGGGGTGACAAACCTTATGTGAAGATTTCAAAAGATACCAAGCTTAGATACGAGGCCGGCATAAAATCGCCCATACTGGCGGATCTTCCGGAAGGCAGTGAACTCTACCTTGTGGAAAAAGGCGAACAGTTTACCACGGTTCAGGATGACAGAGGTGTCAGAGGCTATGTCCAGAATAAATACGTGGGTGAGGATATAGTAAAGAACAGGACTTACACGCCTAAGAAGCGTTCGCTGGATCATAATCTTTTGCGTGACAAGGTATGCATGGTATGGCATCAGACATCCGTAAAGCAGGCCAATGACAAGGTGTCTTCGGTCCTCGCCGACGCTAAATGCGCAAATGTCATATCGCCCACATGGTTCCATATCACTGATAACGACGGCAACCTGAGCGATATCGCCGATAAGTCCTATGTCACCTTCTGTCATGGACAGGGAGTTCAGGTATGGGGGCTTTTCAGCAATCTGGAAAAAACGGAGATCGATACAGCATACATACTGACACATACATCCTGCCGCCAGAATCTGGTCAATAACATTCTGGCAAAGGCTATCCAGTATGATCTGGATGGCATAAATCTTGACATCGAGAGCGTACCGCAGGAGGCTGGAGAGGCTTTTGTCGAGATGGTGAGAGAGCTGGGACTCAAGTGCCGCGCCAACGGCATAATACTGTCGGTGGATGACCCTGTTCCAAGCGGGTTCAGTGCATACTATGACAGAGCGGAGCAGGCATGTTTTGCCGATTATGTGGTATTGATGGCATATGACGAACATTGGTCGGGTTCCGATGAAGGTTCGGTCGCAACATTGAGCTTCACCGAGAATGCGGTAAAAGATACCATCGCCGAGGGGGTTGACGCTTCACAGATAATACAGGGAAATCCCTTCTACACCAGGATATGGAAGGAAACACCGAAGGAAGGCACCGAGAGCGATACGGCAGAGGTGGCCGCAGAGGATTATGGCAATTACGACCTCTCCAGCGAGGCGGTGAGTATGTCCGAGGCGGAAAACCGCGCAGCCGCAAACGGAGCGGAAAAGGAATTTCTGTCGGAGGCAGGCCAGAATTACACCGCATATGTCAATGGCGGATGTACTTATAAGATCTGGTTTGAGGATGAGACATCGGTGACTGCCCGAATGGAAGTCATGAAAAAATATGATGTTGCGGGAGCTTCCTTCTGGAAAGCCGGCCTTGAGAAAGACGGAATATGGGATATAATCCTTAGATATGTACAGTAACAAAACAATACCGGAAAACGAGGATGATAGAATATGCAGGACGGTATACAGACCAGATGCATAGTGATAGAGGATCCGCATGAGCCTACGGCCGCGGATCTCGACAACATAAAGATGGCAGGGCAGGTTATAAAAGACGGCGGATTATGCGCTTTCCCGACAGAGACTGTTTACGGACTGGGGGGTGATGCCTTAAATCCCGCAAGCTCCGGGAAGATATACGCCGCAAAAGGCCGTCCTTCGGATAATCCACTGATAGTCCATATCGCGGATATAAAAGACATTGAAAAGATAGCTGAAGATATACCCGACGCGGCGTATATCCTGGCAGAGAAATTCTGGCCGGGACCACTGACCATGATACTCAAAGGCAACGGCACGGTGCCGCCTGCCACAACGGGAGGATTGTCTACGGTTGCGGTCAGATATCCCTCAGATAAGGTGGCGGCAGCTTTGATCAGGGCAGCAGGCGGATTTGTGGCCGCTCCCAGCGCAAACACCTCGGGAAGACCCTCCACTACCACGGCAG
>JAFYAD010000300.1 GCA_017540915.1 Lachnospiraceae bacterium | reverse complement strand
GGACCTACACCCATGATCTCCGGCTCAACACCGCCGAGAGCTCCTGCTACCCATGTAGCCATAGGTGTGATGCCCAGCTCTTTTGCCTTCTCCTCGCTCATGACTACAACTGCCGCAGCACCGTCGTTGATGCCTGATGCGTTACCGGCTGTCACAAGTCCGCCCTCTTTGCCTGAGCAGCACTTAAGGTTTGCAAGTGTCTCAACTGTGGTACCCGGACGGGGACCTTCATCTTTTACGAAATCCACTATATCTTTCTTAACCTTAACCTTTACAGGCACGATCTCTTCATCAAACTTGCCTGCAGCTATGGCAGCTTCGCATTTCTGCTGTGAGTTTGCAGCAAATGCGTCAAGTTCTTCTCTTGTAAGGCCGTACTTATCGCATACATTCTCGGCTGTGATCATCATGTGGTAGTTGTTGAATGCGTCTGTTAATGCATCATTTACCATGGTATCGATAATGGTGGCGTTATTCATTCTGTAACCGAAACGAGCCTTTGTCATAGCGTAGGGAGCCATTGACATGTTCTCCATACCACCTGCCACTACTATATCGGCCTGACCCGAGAGGATCTGTGCCGCTGCCTCGTTTACACACTTAAGACCCGAACCGCAGACTACGTTCAATGTAACTGCCGGAACCTCAACCGGAAGACCTGCCTTGATAGAAGCCTGTCTTGCCACGTTCTGTCCCTGTGCTGCCTGTATAACGCAGCCCATAAGAACCTCGTCCACCTGCTCCGGCTTAACGCCAGCGCGGTTTAACGCCTCCTTGATAACTACTGCTCCCAGCTCTGCAGCCGGTGTGTTGCTGAGTGCTCCGCCCATCTTTCCGATTGCGGTACGACATGCCGATGCGATAACTACTTTCTGTGCCATTTCCTTATCTCCTTTTTCTATAGCTGTACTATGGGACGATGCCCAAACACGCGACATTGTACCACAAACCCCTGAATGTTGCAATAAATCTTTTTAAGTCCATTCGGGGTTATTCTAGGTATCATAAATGGTATATTTATCTTGACAATGAACATACAAAAATATAGTATGTAAAGGTACATGTAATGAAAGGAAAAGATATGCGATTTCACAAGATATCCGACAGGGAGTTGAGGTGTCAGATCCCTATGGAAGAGATAAAAAAAGAAGGTTTGGAGCTGAATGACATTCTGAAGCGCGACGAGAGAGCTTATAATTTTCTGCAGTATGTCATGCAAAAAGCCGAAGAGGAAACGGGTTTTGAAAACAACGGTCCCATGTCAGTCGAAGGAACTGTTGTAAATAATGCTCTGGAGCTTGTATTCCGTGCTTTGACCGAAGAAGAGATTGAAAAGTTCAAGCACAAATTCAACGCAGACAGCATCGATCGCCCCATCACTCTGGAGTCCAAGCCCGTTTTGCCCATCAGTCTGGCTGAGGATGCACCATGGATCGAGCCTATCACCATAGTGTTTAATGATATACATTCAGTATTTGAGTTTGCAAGAAGGATCAGTATCAAGGGTGCATGTGTATGTCTTTACAGCTACCGGGATCAGTATGTCCTGAGGTATGACTTTATAGGCTGCAGCAAGGCTGAAGCCGGTCGGCTCTGCCAGCTGGCCAACGAATTCTCATGCAAGGCATTCTATGGCCACCGGGACTCAGCCCTGATGACCACAGAACACGGAAAAATTTTAACTGCAGATTTTATGGCTTTTGTGGAATACTGATATCAGTTTCCTCTAAGAGCCATTCCCTTTCATCATAGGTCAGGTAAGGCGATATGCTTTCCCTGACTTTTTTGTAGTATTTTTCCAGGATATCCATATCTTTTGCTGTCAATTCATCAAAATCTATGGCAGATCTGTCATAAGGCACCATGGTAACAAACTCGAAAGTCAGGAACTCACCGTATTCCGTCTTGTCGTACGGAACGCACAACATGAGATTCTCCGTGCGTATGCCGTACTGTCCTTCAAGATAAACACCCGGTTCATCACTGGTCAGCATTCCCGCCGCAAACTTTTCATCGTCTTTAAGGTGCTTTATGCGTATCGACTGCGGTCCCTCATGCACATTCAAGAGATGCCCAACGCCGTGTCCCGTGCCGTGCCTGTAATCAAGTCCCATCTCCCACAACGGTTCCCTGGCGTAAATGTCCAGATTTGCACCGGTAGAATCCTTAAACACCAGTGCCGACAGTCTTAGATGGCCTTTCAGGACAGCAGTAAAATGACTCTTCATCTCCGGGGTAACCTCCCCCGTCGCGATGGTTCTGGTGATATCTGTGGTACCGTTTATGTAATGACCGCCGGTGTCCATCAGCAGAAACGTGTCTTTCTCCAAGTGTGCATTGGTCTTTTCCGACGCACTGTAATGCACGATGGCCCCGTGCGCTCCTGTCGCTATGATGGGGTCGAAGCTCTCCCCTATATATCCTTCCATCTCTTTTCTGATGGATACAAGCTTTTCTGCCACATCGATCTCCGTGAGGCTTGCTATATCATCATGATGTTTTAGCCAGAAGATCAGTTTCGTGACAGCAGCACCGTCCTTGATATGGGCTAAACGGATATTCTCCATCTCAGTGGGATTCTTGATCGCTTTCATG
>JAFYAD010000299.1 GCA_017540915.1 Lachnospiraceae bacterium | reverse complement strand
TGTTATGATGACCGGCCTTTCCATCACCACGGAATGCCTGTAATCCAGTTTCAGCTCATCACGAGACAATGTGAAGCTCTCCCCTGTTTCGGGATCCATGCAGGCTGCCTCCGAGATCACATCCTTTATCTCGCCGCCGTATGCCCCTGCATTCATGGTGACAGCGCCACCCACCGTGCCGGGAATCCCGGAAGCGAACTCCAGTCCTGTCAGAGCATGCTCTGCCGCAAATGAGGACAAGCCTGACAGCATAGCCCCTGCCTCAGCCTTGATAAAGACAGAACCGTCATCTTCTATCTGCTGTATCTCTATACCGCAACACCGGTTTCCCAGCTCTATCACGGCTCCGCGAATACCACCGTCACCCACCAGAATGTTGGATCCGTTTCCTATTACCGTAAAAGGAACGCCTCCGTTTTTGCACAGCATCACGGCATCCTTTAGCTCGCCATATGACACATTCACGTATACG
Organism: Lachnospiraceae bacterium; assembly: GCA_017540915.1. The sequence goes on along the minus strand of JAFYAD010000299.1, from coordinate 2,394 downwards.
TCCGCATTTCCTCCCACCCTGAAGGTGGTGTGGCGGCTCATGGGTTCGTCAGACAGGACCTCGCTGTCCGGCAATTTATTTTTCAATTTCTTGTAGAATTCATTCATTGTAGCATTTTCCCTGAAATACAACTCCGGTTTAACCGGAATGCATGTCACACAAAGTCACCGCTCAGAAAAAGACATGATTTCCTATCTCAATGCCATCCGTATAACCGACCCTCCTGAAATAGAAGGCTCCGTTAGTCGGATCAACACCGTAAAACGCATCCTCTGCAGCTTCCAGACAGGATTCCTTAATCTCCTCAGCCAGCGTTTTCTCCAAAAGACCGCTTGATGCCGGTCCGAACTGATACTTCTGGTAGATCACACCATCCAGAGTATCCGGAAAAAGACTCGACTCCAGCCTGTTCATGACCACGGCTCCCACCGCAACCTGTCCTTCGTAAATTTCATAACCGCCCTCACAGTATATGATAGCACCCAAAAGATTTCTGTCCTCTTCGTCGAATTCGATCAGGGGGGTGTATATCCCACCGAGAGTCAGCCTTGTTTTTTCTTTTTTCAGCTGTTTTTTATGCCTCAGAGCGTCGATGCCGTAAATACAATCATCATTTAATATATAGCCTTTGACCGTGCCACTCTTGACTTTTGTGAATTTCTTGCCGACCTTTTTGACTGTTGCCACGGAGTTTTCATACATGCGTCCGATGATGTCCGTTCCATCCCCCGGACCGGCATACACAGGGATATATTTGTCGGTATCAGCCATGACCTTATCCAGCCATTTTTTCTGCTTTTTGGTGTAAGCTTTATTTCCGGACACAGCATCATCCGCTATCTCATTCCCGGACACCGTCTCTGTATCCGCAGGCGTTTCCGTATCAGCTGTCGTTTCTCCGACAGCAGTGGTTTCATCACCGGTCTGATCTTCGGTCTCTGTCGTATCTGTCCCGGCTGCTCCCTCGGAATTCTCTGCCGTATTATCGGAAACCGTGGTCTTGTCTTTATTCTTTTTTGCACAATAGGCGTCGGTATTAAAAAACATACAAGATGCCAGCATCACCAGCACCATTAACGCCAATATCCCGTGTATACGCTTCACAGTGTATTCTCCTGTATTACGGTTCTGCCTTTTGTCCGGCAGGACCTTACAAACACGCAACACGAAAATATTACCATTTGTTACAAAATGTGTCAAATCTCTCCAAACAACCTTCCTTTTAGAGGCTCAAAAGCCTTGATAAGAAGGCTTCCCAGTATGCATACGGATATCACCTCTCCCGCGCCTACCGTCACCATAAAATACGGGATCGACAGATCCATCCCCTTATACTCAAAAGTTAATTCATACACATAGCGCAGGATCCACGGTATTATAAGAGCATTCGACAGTACCGGCGGAAATGTTGCCAGTATCTTATTTTTTCTGAGGGCATAAGTTCCGAAAGCCCCCAGCAACGTAGCCATTGTGCCGAAGATCACATCAAAAACAGCGCATCCCGTCAACAGATTTGACAGAAAACAGCCTATGGCAAGTCCCGGTATGGCTGCAGTTGTAAAAATGGGTAAAATACAGAGTGCCTCGGATATCCTGACCTGGATGGCTCCGCTGGCGAGGTTGAATGCACTGATAAATAATGTCAGTACTACATAGATGGCCGCAATAATGCCGGCCCTGGCAACAAAGAGTATGCTGCCGGTGCTTTTCACGTTTTCCTTATTCATTTTTATTCTCCTTAGTTTTGTTTTAGGTGAGGATGGTTTCGAACTCACCGCCGTTAGTGACGGGTGCCATTGTACTATTGAGAGATGCCGGTGTCAAGCTCATATTTGCACTATGGTAAACGCAGGCTAAAAAAACATATTCAAAAGATTCACAACCTGCTATAATGTTTTTGATTGTTTTTAAGGATCCCCGACAATCTCATTACAAAGGAGCACAACATGATAGGAAAGATCATTAAACACATATACCGCATCATATGCGTTGCCACGGTGGTCATCACAGCCTCCATTCCTGCATACACGAATACGGATCTTGTAAAAGCCATCCCAAATCTGCAGTACATAACAGCCGGGATATTCATATTCATAAATCTGCTGCCCTCGCTGTACAACAGGCGATTCGTCAGGAGAAAACACAGAGTCTGTGCCGACGGTGCCGAACTGCTCACCATCTTTATGTTTTCATGGATCCTGTCGGTGATCACCGTAGTGACCGGGCTTATAAGAGGAACATACATCGCGGATCCCGCGAAGAGCCATTTCATGCAGATCCTTTCCATAGCGCTGGCAGCTTTTCTGATCAATGCCGTGATTTTCTGGAACGGCATCATCCGCATATACCTTACCAGCACGCAGCTTGGCATCAGATACCGCATCTGGGGACTTC
>JAFYAD010000298.1 GCA_017540915.1 Lachnospiraceae bacterium | reverse complement strand
TTGCAACCCCCGTGGCCATTATGGTGGGTAACGGTGTTGCCGCTAAAAACGGTATTCTGTTTAAGACTGCGGCATCTCTGGAACAGGCCGGTAAAACGCAGATAGTGGCATTGGATAAGACCGGGACAGTCACCACAGGAGAGATGACGGTAACGGATATTGCACCGGCATCCGGAGTCTCTGAGGACGAGCTTTTGAAGACTGCGTATGCGCTTGAATCAAAGAGTGAACATCCAATCTCAAAGGCCGTGACGAGATACGCGGTTTCACAGAATATAACATGTCCGGATACTGCGGACTTTGCTGCACTATCGGGAAACGGACTTCAGGCGAAGCTTGAAGGAAGGCTTGTGTTCGGAGGGAATTTAAGGTATATTGAGAGCGTTTCAGTGGGACCGGACGATGCCATGAAACGCAGGGCTAAGGCGCTTGCGTCGGAAGGAAAAACCCCTGTTTATTTTGAGACAGAAGAGAAACTTCTCGGTATAATAGCCGTTTCGGATGTCATAAAAGAGGATTCTGCTGAGGCTGTTGCCGAACTTAAGAGCATGGGTATCCATGTGGTGATGCTGACGGGGGATAATGAGATCACCGCAGGCGCCATAGCGTCGCAGGCCGGTGTGGATGAGGTGATAGCCTCGGTAAGACCGGATGGTAAGGAAGCGGTCATACGACAGCTCAGGGAACACGGCAGGGTCGCTATGGTAGGCGACGGTATCAATGACGCTCCGGCGCTGACATCCGCAGATCTCGGAATAGCAATAGGAGCCGGAACGGACATAGCCATGGATGCGGCTGATGTAGTATTGATGAAGAGCAGCATAAGGGATGTGGCCGCAGCCATCAGGATATCGAAAAGAACCCTGAGAAATATCCATGAAAATCTGTTCTGGGCATTTTTTTACAATGTTCTGGGAATACCCCTTGCCGCAGGCTGTTACATAGCAGCCTTCGGATGGAAGCTTAATCCTGTGTTCGGAGCTGCTGCCATGGGGCTGTCAAGCTTTTGTGTGGTATCCAATGCGCTGCGCTTAAACGGCATCAAACCCTACGACAATAGAAAAGACCGGATCGTTGAAGATCCGGTAAAATGTGCTATTATAAACACGAAAAACGATCATATCAAAGAAAAGGAGACAGGTACAATGAAGATCAATGTAAACGGAATGATGTGCGAGCACTGTGAGGCTCATGTAAAAAAAGCTCTGGAGGCAATCGACGGTATTGAGAGCGCTGTTGCGTCCCATAATGACAATACTGTCACCATCGAAACATCCAAAGCTGTTGATGAGGGTGCTATAAGGGCTGCCGTAGAGGAAGCAGGATACACTTATGCAGGTATTATAGCTTAGAAGCCCATGCAATAGCGTCATCTATATGCGGACGGAAATTGTCCCTGCCCACCAGATCGACAAAACCGCTCTTTTCCATAGTGCGGAAAGGCTGTTCATTAACATGAGAGAAGACCAGCTGTACATTTCTCTTTGAACACTTTTCATACAGTGCCTCCATGGAATGCATTGCGGTGGCATCGAGGGCAGGTACACCTCTCATCCTGATAATGATGACCTTGGTGAAATCCTTGAAATTAACGTCGGCGAGCTGATCGGCATCACCGAAGAACATGGGACCGGAGATCTCGAAGACACGGACGTGTTTTGGCACTTCTTTAAGTTCCATGCCGTCGGGATCTTCTTCCGGATCGTAATATTTCCAGCCTTTGACACCTGATTCCTCGCTCATGCGCTTCATGAACAGAACGCAGGCGAGTATCATGCCGATCTCGATGGCAACTACCAGATCAAATACCACAGTCAGTACAAATGTCAGCACCAGGACGATAATATCGCTCTTTGGTGCTGTTTTGCACAAATGGACAAAAGGTCTCCACTGGCACATGTTATATGCTACCATGAACAGTATGGCAGCGATGGCGGGCATTGGAATGAGGGCGGCGTAGGGCATCAGCAGTACCAGCACCAGTACCAGCACCAGCGCGTGTACCATGCCGGCTATTGGTGAACGTCCGCCGTTTTTGATGTTGGCAGCAGTCCTTGCGATGGCTCCGGTGGCCGGAATCCCTCCGAAGAGCGCAGAGCCGATGTTACCGAGACCCTGTGCGATGAGTTCCATGTTGGAACGGTGGTGGGAGTTGATCATACTGTCGGCCACAACGCAGGACAGCAGAGACTCTATGGCTGCCAGGATCGCAATGGTGAAAGCGTCCGGAGCCACTTTTATGATGGCATCAACGGATATTGCCGGAAGCTTCGGAACCGGAAGGGAGTTACTGATAGTATACAGGTCTCCTATGGTGTTGACGTTCATATTCAGCAGCTTTACCATGAATATGCTGACTATTACAGCAATGAGAGATGCAGGTATTTTTTCCGTCAGGAAGGGCCACAGTATCAGTATCGCAAGGCAAACGAGACCTACTATGAGAGCCTGGACATTGATCGTTGAGATGTTGCTTACTATGGCTCGCATTTTTTCCATGGTCTCTATGGTGACGGTGCCGTCCGGATAGGTCAGTCCCAGGAAATCCTTGATCTGTCCGATGAGGATGGTCACGGCGATACCGGCGGTGAAGCCGGTGGTGATGGTGTAGGGGATGAACTTTATCAGGGATCCCAGTCTGAAGATACCCATCAATATCAGGATAAGACCTGCCATGATAGTCGCCAGCACCAGCGCGTCCATGCCGCTTTTGGCTACGATACCTGCCACTATGGTGGCAAAGGCTGCTGTGGGACCTGCTATCTGAACTCTGCTGCCGCCCAGAAAAGAGATGATGAAGCCTGCGACGATAGCGGTATAAATACCCTGTTCCGGTGATACACCCGATGCCAGAGCTAACGCTATGGAAAGGGGCAGCGCAATTATGGCGACGATAATGCCTGAGATAAAGTCAGTTAGGAATTTTTTACCGTCATACTGTTTGATGACGGAGAACAGCATTGGTTTTAATTTGTCCTGTTTCATATTGAACCTCTTTGTTTTCAGATTTTTAGCGGCACTCATTATAGCAGAAAAGAAAAAAATGTGAACAGAAAATATTTTTTTTAAATATTTTTGGAAAAAATGCACCTGTTTGACCCAAATAATAGTATTATGACATCCAGTGATGAATGTGCGAAAAAATCTACACGGGTGTAAAGTATTGCATGTTGTATTCCGATATACAGGATGAAGTGTAATTGACTGTATGTCACTTGAAACGGATTTCAACAGTATGGACCAAACATGGAGGTGGGGAATATGACAGGTATAGGTGGAGTGTCTGCGTATCAGCAGATAAACAAAACATGGGATCTGAAACAGGGGAGGACAGAAGGCGCCGGAGCAGCAGAGCAGACAAGGGCTGATAAGTCATCCGCCTCAAAGGTTGAGACCAAACCGTGGTCTCCCATCGATGCTGCGGGTTCTATGGTGCCGAGGAACACGGAGTACGGTAATGCCATAGGTGACGTAAAGCTTTCGGATGCTGCAAAGGATTACTATGACAAGCTGAAATCAAAGTTCCATAACATGGAGTTTATAGCTGTCAGCAGTGATATGAAGGGGAAGGTTGCCCAGAACGCAGCAGCTTACGGTAATGCCAATAAGACGGTGGTGCTGATAGACGAGGAAAAGCTGGAGCGTATGGCGACAGACGAGTCCTTCCGCAAGAAATACGAGGGCATCATTGAGATGTCACAGACTAAGCTTAATGATCTCAAAAACTCGTTGTCCGGAAGCGGCGCTGCCATCAAGAACTTTGGTATGTCTGTGGACGAGAACGGCAAGGAGTCGTTTTTTGCAACGGTGGATAAATCTCAGGAGCTTCAGAGAAAGCGTATCGAGAAAAAAGCAGCCGAGAAGAAACAACTCAAAGCCAAAGAACACAAGGCTGCAGAGAAAAAAGCCATGGAGGAGCGCATTGAGAAAGCCAGGGCAGACAGAAAAGCAAAGACCGATAAACTTGCGGAAGACGGGGAGGACGAGACCGGAGTAAAGACCGACGATCGTGAATACGTAAAGATTGATGCTGATTCAGTGGAAGATCTTCTGTCCAAGGTACAGAGCTACTCATATAACAGCGCGTCGGAGCGGGTTCGCACCGAGGAAGAGCGCAGTGTGGGAACATTTATAGATTTCAAGGGCTGATGGACGCAGCCGACAGAATATTTTGACCGGGGGATAATATCCCCCGGTCTGATTGCATTGTGGGAATAGTTATGAACGAAGAAAAGATTGTATTCAGGATAACATTTGCCGGAGTGTTCGGAAACATATTGCTGACTGCATTTAAGCTTTTTGCGGGAATATACGGAAAATCCGGCGCCATGATATCGGATGCGGTGCATTCCATGTCTGATGTTTTTGCCACGTTTATCGCTTTTGTGGGGTTAAGACTTTCCAAACAGCCTGCGGATAAAGAGCATCCCTACGGTCATGAGAGAGTTGAATGCGTGGCTTCTCTATGTCTTGGAGCGGTGCTGTTGATCACCGGACTGGGCATGGGAAAGAGCGGTCTGGAAAAGATCTTCAGCGGTTCATATTCAGAACTGACTGTGCCGGGACAGATAGCTGCAGTGGCTGCGGCGGTATCCATCATAATGAAGGAATTGATGTTTCAATATACAATGCATTACGCTAAGGTTATAGATTCACCGGTATTCAAGGCTGATGCGTGGCATCACAGATCCGATGCGCTCTCATCGGTATGCTCCCTGGTGGGAATACTGTTCGCTCTGTTCGGTTTTCCTGTGATGGATCCGGTGGCGAGTGTGGTGATATGTGTTTTTATCCTGAAGGTCTCTTACGACATACTGAAGGATGCCATTGCTAAAATGATGGATACCTCCTGCGGACCGGATTTCGACAGACAGATTACGGAGCTTGTGTCGCATCAGGACGGGGTGGAAGCTGTGGATGTAGTGCAGTCGCGCATGTTCGGATCCAAAGTGTATGTTGATCTTGAAATAGAGGTAGACCGGAATCTCACTGTGGGAGCAGGACACGACATCGCTGAGCATGTACATGATGTTCTGGAAAAAGAATTTCCGAAGGTAAAACATGTGATGGTACATGTCAATCCCACCAAAGGTTAGGCTTTGGCGAAATGGTCGAAAAGCTCATATTTTCTTGACATTTTGACCTTTTGGCGATACATTATTAATAGTTGTTTTCGTTGCGTACAGCAACAGGGTTAATGTATCGGAAGGAGGGTTTTACATGAAAAAAGGAAATGTTATCGTGGGACAGTCGGGCGGACCTACCGCAGTTATCAACTCCAGTCTGGCGGGTGTGTTCAAGACAGCCAAAGACCGTGGATTTAACAAGGTTTACGGTATGATGTACGGTATCCAGGGTTTTCTGGATGAGCAGTATGTCGATCTCTCTGATTACATCAAGAACGAGATGGATCTTGAGCTCTTAAAGCGTACACCGTCTGCATTTTTGGGTACATGCCGTTACAAGATGCCTGCGATACATGAGGACAGGACCGTATATGAGAAGGTTTTCGAGCTGTTGGATAAGATGGAGATCGAAGTTTTCGTCTATATCGGTGGAAACGACTCAATGGATACCATCAAAAAGCTTTCCGATTACGCTATGCTGACAGGGGCAAGGCAGAAGTTTATCGGATGCCCGAAGACCATTGACAACGATCTGGCTCTGACAGACCACACACCGGGTTACGGAAGTGCCGCTAAATACATCGGAACTTCCACCAAGGAGATCATCAGAGACTGTCTCGGATTCTCATACAAAAAGAAAAACGTTACCATCATCGAAGTCATGGGACGAAATGCAGGATGGCTTACCGGAGCTACAGCTCTCTCCAAGGGCGAGGACTGTGACGGACCGGATCTCATCTATTTGCCGGAGATCCCGTTTGATATCGATGTTTTCCAGAAGAGGGTTGAAGATCTCTTAAAAGAAAAAGATGTGGTTGTGGCAGCCGTATCCGAGGGTATCAAGAATTCGGAGGGCAAATATATCTGCCAGCTCACAGCAGGCAGCGATTCCACCGATGCTTTCGGACATATCCAGATGACCGGTACCGCTTCTTATCTTGCCAATTATATACATGATGCACTTGATATCAAGACCAGGAGCGTTGAGTTTTCTTCACTTCAGAGGTCTGCATCGCACCTTGCGAGCCGTATAGATATTAACGAGGCTTTCATGGTGGGCGGTGCTGCCATAAAAGCTGCCGATGAGGGCAGCAGTGGCGTGATGGTCGTTATAGATCGTCTTTCGGATGATCCTTATCAGAGCACAACGGGTGTTTATGATGTTCACAGGATTGCCAATGACGAGAAGCTTGTGCCGAGGAAGTGGATCACCAAAGAGGGAGATTACGTTACGGATGAGTTCGTAAACTACGTAAGACCGCTCATACAGGGTGATTACCAGCCTATGATGGTTGGCGGTCTTCCGAGACACCTCACCATGAATCCCACGGGTTATGCTGATCTTTATAATGACTTGGATTGATGGAATACCGGCCGGGATGGATCCGGCTTATCAGTTATGTCCAGAAAATTAAAATCACTCAATGAATTAAATAATGTTTTTCTCATTCGGCTTGTCTCTGTTGTGGTGGTGTTGTCGCTTCTGGTGGTTGCGGTATGCGCGGTTGTTGTGATATCGGCAAAGAGGGCGGGTATCGCCGCAACGGACAGTCCGGTGGGGGAAACTTCGGATGCCGTGGAAACTGTAATGGAGGAGCCGGAGGAGACGCCCCACGAGAGTGGGGCTCTTGAGGCAGATGAAGCCGATACAGCATCCGATATGGAAGACGACAGCGCGGAAGAGCTGCCTTTTTATGATACATTTATTTTTGTCGGTGACTCAAGGTTTGTGGCCATGAGTTCCTTTGCCGATGAGGAGGACACCTTTGTATGCCAGACGGGTGTCAGTTTATCGTTTCTCAAGAGCAATTACAGCGCCATCAGAAGTTATGAATCGGGTAACTGCGCTGTCATCATTGGGCTTGGAGTCAACAATCTGACTCAGGCACCGGAGTATATCGAATTTCTGAATGAGAACAGATTTCAGTCGGACACATATTTTCTCAGTGTTAATCCCACGGAGCCCGGAAAAGAATACAGTATCACCGATGAGGCAGTCAGAGCATTCAACGAGGAGATGGAGGCCGGTGCCGGCATATCGTACACATATATAAACACATATGACAAACTTGTGGAGCACGGTTATTCAACCCAGGACGGGGTGCACTATTATGATTCCACCACGGAATATCTGCATAAGCTGATAAAGAGCTACTTTGGTTATGACGATGACAGCAGTAATCCCTTGTGGAATGACAGCCGGAGTTCGGAGTGGTATGATAAAGGCGGGCGGAATCCGTCGTTGTACGAGTCTTCCAACCGGTTGATGTAGGGGTGTTTCAGGCAATACAAAGGGGGCCTTATGCTTAAAGATTATAAGAGATCCGAGAGAGACTCGGACGAGAAGATAAAGGAAAGACTCGAGAAACTCAGGGCGGAACTTGCTGCCAGACAGACACAGATCAAGGATCAGAAACTGCCGGTTCTGGTGGTTTTGGAAGGCTGGGGAGCTGCCGGAAAGGGCAGTGTCTTAGGCAAGGTTATCAAGAACATTGATCCCCGTTTCTTTAAGGTTGCCACCATGAGTGAAAAGAGTGAGGACGACAGGAGAAAGCCTTTCCTGTACCGTCACTTTATAAAGATCCCGGAAGCGGGCAAGTACGAGTTTTTGGACGGCAGCCTGATGGAGGAGCTCACAGGCGAGTATCTCACGGGAAAGCTTTCCGAAAAGGAATACAAAAACCGCCTCATCAGCGTGAAAAATTACGAGCGTCAGCTCACTGACAACGGTTATCTGGTGCTGAAATTCTTTTTCCATATCGATCAGAAAGAGCAGAAGAAACGTCTTGATGTGCTCCTTGATGACAAGAACACCAAATGGAGAGTCAGCGACTGGGATAAGTGGCAGAATAAAAACTACGACAAGTGTTTTGAGGTATTTGACGAGTATCTTCGTGAGACCAATCAGCCGCAGGCTCCCTGGTATATAATAGATGCCAAGAACAAAAAATGGGCGGAGTGCGAGCTTATGGAGATACTAGTGGGCGGCATAGACATGGCTCTGTCGAGAGGATCTCTGGCGGTGCCTGTATTGCAGAATGTTTTCCCGCTGAAAAAGACCAAAAAGCTGTCGGAGATTTCTCTCAGGAACAAAACCCTCTCAGAGGAAGAGTACAGGACTGAGCTGGACAGGCTGCAAAAGAAGCTCTCCAAGCTTCACAATGAAGTCTACCGCAAAAAGATCCCGGTTATCATCGCATATGAAGGATGGGATGCTGCGGGCAAGGGCGGCAACATCAAGCGTATAACCGGGGCGCTGGATCCCAGGGGATATGAAGTTATACCCATAGCCAGCCCCGAGCCCCACGAGAAGGCGAGACACTATCTCTGGAGATTTTGGACGAGACTTCCGAGAACCGGTCATTTTACTATTTTTGACAGAACCTGGTACGGGCGTGTCATGGTGGAACGTCTTGAGGGCTTCTGCAGCGAGAATGACTGGCAGAGAGCCTACAACGAGATCAATGAGTTTGAGAAGGAGCTCACCGACTGGGGCGCCATCGTCATTAAGTTCTGGGTTCAGATAGACAAGGACACACAGCTTGAACGTTTTACCGACAGGCAGAATACGCCGGAAAAGCAGTGGAAGATCACTGATGAAGACTGGCGGAACCGTGAGAAATGGGACGATTATGAGGTCGCCATTGATGAGATGCTGAAAAAGACCAATACCGTCAATGCACCATGGTATGTACTGGAATCGGTGGATAAAAAATATGCCCGTATCAAGGCATTAAAGATAGTGATAGATGAGATAGAAAAGAGGTTGTAGCATTGCCGCCGCAGATTTATACTGCTGACGGTTCCGGTTGCCTGTACGAAAGGCGGGAAAATGATAAAAGACAGAAAAATACTGATCACAAATGATGACGGTATAAATGCCGGCGGGCTGCAGCGTCTCGCTGCAAAGGCAGTTGATCATGGACATGTATACGTGGTGGCGCCGTTTGAACAGAGAAGCGCCGCGTCACACAGCCTCACCTTAAGACACGGTGTGGATGTCTGGAGGGTGGATTTTCCCGTCCCGGGAGTTGAGGCTTATGCATGTGACGGAACGCCGGCTGACTGTGTCAGGATAGGCATTCTGAATATTGTGGAGGGCGGTCCGGACTTTGTGTTATCAGGGATCAATTACGGCTATAACGCGGCAACTGATCTGCAGTATTCTGCCACAGCCGGTGCAGCATTTGAGGGAGCTTTTCAGGGAGTTCATTCCATTGCTTTTTCCGAGGCCATGAGCGACTGTCACGAGGTGACGGACAGATACCTCGGAGATATACTGACAGAGCTTTTGGGCGGGCTGTCCGGTGTCCCTGTTGACAGGAGGGTTATTCAAAATGTGAACTTTCCGGGATGTCCGTTAAATGAATGCAGGGGGATATTGCGCGGCCGTAGGGCGTCAGCCTGCTCCTTTTATGAGGACAGGTATAAGGTGGTGGCTCAGAACGGAGACAGGATAACATATATGGTTGATGGTCGCAGGATTCATGAGTCAGAGCCTGACACCGACCTTCGTGCGCTTTACGACAATTACGTATCTATAGGTACAGCGACCAATATATCATAACACCCGGTCTGATGAAGGAAGACCCGGGCGGTACAGGGTTTTAAGGCAGAAAAAAAAGAACAGTAGCAAATGCTACTGTTCCTTTTTGCTGCAGAAGATGGGACTTGAACCCACACGACATTGCTGCCACTAGCACCTGAAGCTAGCGCGTCTGCCATTCCGCCACTTCTGCCCGACACGACAGACATAATACTATTTTTTTTTTTCAATGTCAACAGATTTTTTCATAAAAAACTGTTATTGTAGTGAAACTGTATATATGATAATATATTGTTACTATTCACAGCCAATATCATGCTGTTCGGCTGCGAGTGTATTATTGGGGGAGGTGCTGCATTATGAAGAAAATAGACGACGTCAAATCAGGTCAGGAGGTTACTCTGGAGATATTGTGGGGCGATGGCGATTACGAAATGCCATCCAGAGTTCTGGGTAATTTTGACGGAAAGCTCCTGCTGAAGCCCTATGTATATAACGGAGTCGTGGTGGAGATGATGTCAGAGGATAATGAAGATATGACCATCAATCTTCACTGTATAGACGAAGAAGGTAACAGAAAGGTCTTCAATTCGGTGAATATTACCTCCGAGACATACAGGGATGACATTATATATGAGGTTTCGGCGGGAACATACAATTCCATCGCGCAGAGCAGTGAAAGACGCAGCTATAAGAGGACGGAGATCAACTATCCCGGAAAGCTCATTACCGAAAAGGGAGAGATACTACAGGATGTTGTGATCAAGGACATCAGCGATGCCGGCATATCTTTTATGATATCATCGGATTACCGGATCGATCAAAGGAAGATCGTCCTGAAATGGGAGGACAAGATCAGAGGCAAGGAGTTTAATATAAAGGTTCACGGTACTATCAGCCGTACCAAGACCGAAGATAAAAACACGGTTTACGGATGTGAGATCATGGAACCGGATCGTGATCTGCTGATGTACATTCTGTTGAAGAGGGCAAAATAATATGTTGAGATTCTTACAGAGAAAGCACCACGGAGAGCTTGACCAGCTGCTGGCTTCCGTTGAAGGAAACGCTTCCAACAACTACAAGGATGCGGCGCAAAAAGCATTCAGGGAGCTGCAGGAAAAATATGAGAGCCTGCGTGAGTCGGGAAAGCTGAACGAAAGACAGACGGCGTACTATAACAGCATGATATCCAGATTGTCCGTGGAGCTGAAGGGCTTTCATCATTAACAATAATAAAACGACAAAAGCTGTAAGGCTTTTGTCGTTTTTATGCATAGAATACAGTCGGATCCTCCGGGGTGATGAAGCGTATCGGTATTGGATCGGCTGACAGGTACAAAAACACCGGCTGTTTTGCCCGGTTACCGGGCTGAAGGCTTACGACAGGGATATCATATTATACATGGAGTTACAACGTGAGAGATAAAAAGTGGGTTATGCGTAATATCCCGGGAGATTACAATGCTCTCGGCAAAAAATACGGGATCGAGCCGCTGTTGCTGCTGCTGGCAAAAAACAGGGGGGTAGAGGAAAAGGATTTTGACAGCTTCTTTTTTCCGGCGAGGGAGCATCTGCATGATCCCGCACAGATGAGGGATGCGGAAAAAGCAGCGGATATCCTGTGTGCAAAGATAAAAGAGGGAAAAAGGATCCGGGTTATCGGAGATTACGATATAGACGGAGTCTGCGCCACGGTCATATTGACGGACGGACTGAAAAGGATGGGGGCTGAGGTTGATTTTTCGGTTCCTCACAGGGTAAATGACGGTTATGGTCTCAATATGAATCTTGTGAGTGCGGCAATAGACAACGGGGTTGATACCATCATAACCTGTGATAACGGAATTGCGGCATATGATGAGATCCAGTATGCAGTGGACAGCGGTCTTACGGTGATAGTGACCGATCACCATGAGATCCCGTATATTCTCGAAGGAGAGGTCAGAGAATACAGGCTTCCGCCCGCGCAGGCTGTGGTGGATATCAAGAGAGAGGATGAGACTTATCCATTCAGGGATCTTTGCGGTGCTGCAGTGGCATGGAAGCTCATCACTCTGTTAGAGCGCAGGATGAAAGCGGATATAGATTCATATTCCTATGTGGAGCTCGCCGGTTTTGCCACTGTGGGCGATGTCATGAAGCTGAAGGGAGAGAACCGCACTATTACAGCCCTTGGACTGGAGGCCATGAGACATTCTTCATACATCGGTCTGAAAGCCCTGATGGATGTTTGCAGGATAGCACCCGATGAATTAAAATGTCACCATATCGGATTCAGGCTGGGACCCTGCATCAATGCGACGGGGCGTCTGGATACGGCTGAGAGGGCAGTGAGATTGCTGTTGGATAAGGACGAGAGCGAGGCTTCTGAATACGCATCTGAATTATATGAATACAACAGCAGAAGACAGGAACTGACAGAGCGGGGCGTGGAGCTTGCACTGGAACAGATCGGACAAAAGGGTCTTGAAAAGGACAATGTTCTGGTAGTGTATATACCCGGGG
>JAFYAD010000297.1 GCA_017540915.1 Lachnospiraceae bacterium | reverse complement strand
CAGGAACCCTCCGCCCTCTGAGCTGATAAATCTGACTTCTCCTCCTGCACCGGCGATCCTCTCCCTGATGCCGCGAAGCCCGTTGCTGTCCTTTATCTCACTGCACCCGCAGCCATCGTCCGCTATAGTGAGATCCATCTCTTTCTCGTGAAACCTTATCACAACATCTATGCGGGATGCCTTCGCATATTTTAAGGAATTTGTGATGGATTCCCTCACAGTATCGTATACCACTCTCGAAAGATGACTGTATTTTGGCGAATCCTCACCACGGATCGTCACCTCCACCGGGATCTCCTTTACCATCCCCGCCAGCTGCATAATGCCCTGGGTCACAAGCTCGTGCTCCGGCGCAGTCCGTAACAGGTTGATGGTCTCTCTAAGCTCCGTAATACCACTGCCGGCAAGACTTCTGGCGTCCCGTATATACTCTAACGCCTCATCCTTTTTTTCTTCATTTACGGACACCTCTGCCAGCTTCATGTATGATGACAGCATGGTGAGCGTATGTCCCGTGGTGTCGTGAACCTGCTGCGCTATGCGGTTTCTCTCCTGGCTTAACAGCAGCTTTTCATTGGTCAGGGCCAGCTCTTTTCTCAGATCTATAAACTGATATTTGAAGGTTGCCATCATGACCAGAAAAACGGATATTGCAAAGCCAAGCGGCGTGATATCAAAATCCGCCTGTATGAGTCCTACGAGATACAGCAGGTTAAAAAATACAGGTGCCAGCACAGAGGTCACTATCAGCAGTCTGCCCCTCGCAACATCCTTATCCGTTGCCCTGTCGATGCCGCCCTCATAATTGATATACAGTATCAATGCCCCCAGAAAGACGAAAAAATAAGTAAACACCACGTTCACATAAAACAGCGGTCCATGCTCAACATAATCATCCCCGAAGTGACTGTAATAAAGGTGGTGAAGATCGTTTGTCAGTATCACCAGATACATGACGGAAGATATGGCAACCGGCAGAAAGCGGAATATCTCAAAGAAAGATCTGTGTTTTATGATAAAGGACACGATCCTGCCCTCCTGCCCGGATGTCGTTTTCTCCGGAGACATCAGGTCTCTCACGGTTTTCTCCGCCTGTGTTTCCCTGATCTTCTCATATTTTTCATGCCTGTAATACAGCGCAAAATAAACCCATGTGACACCGATAAAACATATCCCTATATTACCGTAGAGATATGAGAATTTCAACTGCCACCCTCCGTCACACATGAGCTGCATCAGCTGGGAGCTGCACCATATCACCACCATGGAGAGACAGCCGAAATACATTCGGTTGGAGCCGCATTTTTTTCCAAGACATACAAGGGCGGCCTGACTCACCAGCACCGCCCCTGTTACTATTAAATATATCACTCCCAAAATAAATCTCATTTATATCACCTTATTATTCCGCCCCCGGGTTCGCCCTTTTTCGGAGCCGTAACGGACGTTTTCCGTTTTTTCTCCCCGATATGTACCGGTGGGGATGTTCTCCTTTTTTCCTCTTCAACAGCAGTCGGATACATATCCGGAATTGTCGTTCTGAGCATTCCCTCTTCAACCGGAGCCTCGTTTATTATACTTTGAACCGCCTTGTCAAGTGAGAGCTTTTCATAGAACCTTCTGTCCCTGTTCTTTGCAGCCTTCTTTAACCCGGCGCCCTTTGCGTCCAGCTCCTTTAGCTGTGCATACGCTTTATCGATATTGTCATATTTTTTCAGAAGGCTTTCCGACATATCTTTAACTCTCATAGCGAGAGCAAAACGTTTATATGCTCTCGAATTTTTGCTCTTCTGTGCGGCTTTTCTGGGTATGGCACGTTCATTGAGATATTTCTGCGTCAGCTCCTTCACTCTGGTCGCTTTTGCTTTGAGCGCAACAACCTCTGGATCAAATATCAGGCTTTTTTCTCCTGTATCCCTGTTGCGCGCTTCCGCAAATAACGGTGCCTCCAGGTTCTTCAGCATCGTCTCCAGCTGCTCGGCCTCCCCCAGCATAGCGTCATATTGCTTTGATCCCAATGCCTTTTTCGGATTCTGAACCTTCATGTTCTTCACTATATCCGATGCGTCGCTCCAGAAATCTCTCACTATGGCTTCTGCGCTGTTGTTGATTATTGCCTTTTGAGTCGTATATACCTCATTTACGGCGTTGCCATTTGCAAACAATGACATCATGGAACCGAACAGGTTCCCGTAGGCTTTGTTGCCTTTCTTTTCAAATCTTGCAAGATCCCTGACAAAGGAGTATTTTCCAAGCTCCTCATCCTTTACTACCCTTGGTATATCCTTTATGAGCTCTCCTTCGCGAAGCTCTTTTTCAGCATAAACCTTCCTTGATTGTGTTATGGTTTTTTTCAGCTCATCCAGACGGTTAATAGCAGCCTTAATCTCCTTTGAATCCAGATCAAAGCCGTGCAGCATCAGCTTTACGGATTCGTTATCCATTTTCATGATACTCTCCGCAAGGCTCTCGGGTATGATACCGAAATCCTTCACCGGAACCTTTTTGCCGGCGGAGCCTGTGGGATTAAAACGACTTCCGAAGCTGCTGTCGTTATCAAAGCCCTGTATTCCGATCACATTGCCGTTATCATCTGTTATGTATGTGAGGTTTCCAAGATGCCGGTCCGAATTTCCGCAAATATAATCCAGAATCTGGAGTGATGCCACCTTTTTGATGAGTCCGGGATTCTCTAAGGATGCCAGGGAAATCTTAATATAATTGCTGTTTACCCCCACCTTGTTCAGGTCCTCTCCGTGGGCAGCATTCATTGCCGTGCCTTTTACCGTACGTTTTTTCCCTTTGTCATTGAAGGTAATGTGCACATTTTCGGAGTGGGCTATCAGATCTCCCACACCCAGCTCTTCGGCTATAAAGCTCATGGCAGAATTGCGCTTATCCTGATAGCAGCCGTTATGTATACCATCCACCCTGTTTATGGCTGCCGCCAGTCTCATCTTTGTAAAATCTGAGAGGTACTTCAAAAAGATCTTTCTCTTCCTCACTGTATTCAGACCGGACAGCACATCCGGTGTGTTCTCATTGAAAGCCGGTTTTTTACCGGCCTTCTTCATATCAGCTATCTCCTTGCGCATTTGCTCCTGATAAGCAGTGATAATGGTCTTGCTGTCAGAAAAGCACGGTCTGTTTTTTATCTTCCTGTAAGCATCGCTCAGATAGATAAATTCCAGAACCTCCTTCATCTGTTTATGGTCCAGAAAATCAGCCTCTTCACCGAATTCCTGCCTGTACGAATCAAACAGCTTCCTCTGCTCCTCGTCCTGTGAATTTATCTTCACCGACTCCGTAAAATAAAGCTTGTCATTCCCTGCCGGTATTACAGCTCTGACATGCTGCCCTGCTCCCACACTTTCGACATTCTCGCTGTTGACCTCTATGCGCCTTGAACGCGAAGTTTCCAACAGCTCATTGAAGGTCAATATCCTGGCCGGGGTCTCCGGAGAATCCTTTTCCAGTCCTGCAGCATAATTGCGCAGGACTCTCAGATCCTTTGATAAAGCCCGCGTTACCTTCTCCAGGCTTTCTTTGAACTCCGGCGACATTTTTTTGCTGTTGTTATCCGTAAACATCGCTATGTGGGCAAGCGCGATCTTATAGCTCTTCATAAGATCATCGACTTCCTGACTGCGAAGCTGTTTATGCTTATACCGTTCTATTTCACCGTTTAGGACATTCAGCGAGTTGGTCGCCATGTCGCTGTCAAGCTCTGCATTCTTTGATGCAAGATCGAACACTGTTTTGAACTTATTTTTTCTTTTTTGGAGCTTTTCTCCGTCTTTTGGCGGCATAGTCTCACCTCCCCGTGTCATTATCCGCTGTTACTGTATATACCCTGAGCATACGGCTCCGGTTGCATATAAGCCTAAGCTTTCTACACAACCCGGTGCTTATAGTAGTTCTTCTTTGCGAAAGCCAGCGCAAATGACTGCTTTGAAGCATAGATGGTCATATCCCAGCTCGTATTGTAAAAGGCAGTCTTTGCAATGCTCTTTACGGATGTGGGAATACGGACGACCGCAAGGTTTTTACAATTGTTAAAGCAGCTCCTGCGGATGTTCTCCACCCCGGACTCCATAGTGACCTTTTCAAGTCCGGTACATCCCCAAAAACATGCCGCCGAGAGTGTTTTGACATTCGCGGGTATTATGATCTGTTTAAGATTCTCACAGTGTATAAAAGCAGCTATACCTATGGATGTTACCGTATCCGGTATCTTCACGGCCGACATCACCGAATCCTCAAAGGCGTAGTCAGCTATGCTCGTAATGCCCGCCGGTATCACCGCATCTCCCGTAAGACCTGCGGGATAATGCACCAGGATCTGACCCGTGCTGTCCGTCAGCACTCCGTCCCTTACCTGAAAAGCTCCGCTGTTTCCGGAAACGGTTGCGCTTCCTATGGCAAAAGCGGTTATCTTCCTGCATTTGTTAAAGCTGTATTCGTTTAATGTGGTCACTGTAGCAGGGATAAAAGCAGTTCCGCTGTAACCTGCCGGACATACATAAAGCCTTGTGCCGTCACGGCTTAACAGCATTCCTCCGGCTGAAGAATAATTCGGGTTTGCCTCATCCACATTGATGGATGTAAGCTCCCTGCAATTTGCAAAAGCATTCATCTGGATCGTCGTGACGGTATACGGAATGCTGATCCCAGTCATAGGGTTTTTCTGAAATGCCCAATCACCGATCTCCTCAAGACCCGGCTCAATGGTGACATCCGTGATGCCCGCATCCTTCAATGCCGCGTAATCAAGTGTCTTCATGCTCCCCGGCAGAGTGATACTGCCCAGCGAGCATTTATAGAAGGCCTTTGTCCCTATGAACTCAAGGCTCTTTCCAAAGGTAATGTCGGACAGCGACGTGCACATCATAAATGCCTTCGGTTCGATGGACCCTGTTTTTTTGCCTATGGAAACCTGCTCCAATGACAAACAGTGGTCAAAAGCACCCTTTGGAATAACAGTCAGTTTTTTTGAAAGTTTTATGCTCTCAATATCGCTTTTTGCAAACGCCTTTTCTCCCATCTTCAAAACGGTATCCGGCATCTTAAACTCACTGATCCCGGAATTGACGAACGCGCTGTCCCCTATCTCAGTAAGCTTTCCCGTAAACTTTATCTTCTCAAGGGATGAACAGCCTGAAAAAGTGTAGGCTTCCACCACGTCCGCCGGGAATGTGACTTCCTCGAGCTCATGGCAGTAGGCAAAGGCTCCGCCGCCCACTCTCTTAACCGTGTCCGGAAATGTGATCTTCTTGACGGCAGTTCCGCTGAAAGCGTAGTCTCCCACTTTCTTTAAGTTTTTCGGAAGCCTTATGGTCGCAAGCTGACTGCAATACTGAAAAGCATCATCCCCGATCTTTTTGACGCTGTCCGGAAGCTCCACCTCCTCCACATCATAAAAGGTATCAAATGCGTATCTTCCAACGGAATCGAAGCCGTCCTTCAGAATGATCTTTTTGACTCCCTTTCCCTTGTCGTAGATCTCTGTCCTGATCCTTTCATCCAGGTCGTAGCTGTTGGCAAACCTGCCCTTTCCGCTGAATGTAAGGGTCTGTGTGGCGCTGTTATATGTGAAACTTATATCATCCTCGCCTGCTGCCCTTGCTGCGGTTGTGCCAAAGGCAGTCGTCATGCAAAACACCAAAAATCCTACACTTAATACCCTTACCATTTTACTACTGATCTTCATGTCGTCTCTCCTTGTTGTCACAATCGAGAAGGCAGGTTCCTACTCGATCTCACCCATGTTGTCACAATCGAACAGGCCGGTTCTCACTCGATTTCACCCATGTTGTCACACAAAACGGGATGTTACACTATCTGTAACATCCCGTGTATTATACCACGAAAGCACGAGCAAAGTAAACGCTTGCGTTTATTTTGCGACGCTACGAGGAAAATGCAAATTTATTTGCATTTGACGACTGCCGTTGTCATGTTTTTTCTCAGGTTCTTTCTTTGAGCTCTCTCCCTACCGAAAGCCCTATGCAGATAATGCCTGCCACAAACAGGTAAACCCACCATGAGATCGACAGCCAGAAGCTTCTGGTAAGGTAAAACACTGTGAGTACCAGAGTTATGCCTGAGGCGATCTGGTATTTTTTGTTGGAGAAGAACGCTGATATGATGAACACTATGAATGTCGCAATAGCAAATGTCAGCAAGCATTCTATTCTCTCGTAGGAAAGGTTGTGAATGAGCATTCCGATCAGTATAAATACCGTTATCACAAACTGTACTATGGAAACCGGCATTCTCATCTTTTCGCTGTTTCTCCACAAAAGTCCCAGCACTACCGTAAATGCTGCGAATATGATGGCTCTGATCTCTGCATGAAGATATGAGCTTCTGGGGAATACAACTTCAAATACTCTCACTGCGTCAAGCTGGAGATTCAGTGTGAAAAGGAGAAGCGCCGCCGTTGTGGTAACCTTAAAGAAGCCTTCCTCCCTGAAATACATTGTCACGAACATTGCTGCCAAAAACAGCCCTGCGATCAATGTAGAGAACATATCTGCCGAACCGTGTACCGCTCTGGTCATAAGACCGCTTGAAAGCCATGGTGTGATGATACCCATCACCATTACAAAGACTGCGGAATAAACAGACTGTAAAACATAACAAACTCCCAATGCCGTTGAAAGCTTTTTGATCTTCTCATCATCCGCATGATTTCTCATTATGACATCAGCCAGTGCCATGATGAGGGTCAGCATCACGAACATAAATGCAAACGGCTTAATACCCATGTCAAAGCCTGTAGTGAATGTGAGAATGAAGCCGATCAGCATAAAATACAGCATCACCATATCCGGTACAAGCTTTTCCAGATAAAGGTGAATGCCAATGGCTATGATCAGCATCAGATCCACCGCACATAATCGCAGACAAGTCACGTCCAGATTTTCAATGTTTGCGAAGGATGTTAAAAAACCGAGTATCGCATAAGTGAAAAATCCCATCCCCGCCGTACCCAGATAGTAAAGGGCATTCGATGCAAGCTTTGTCTTTTCCCTCAGTAACATGCTGCCGGTGAAAAATCCCGCCGTCAGGATCAGGATGCAGATCTGTTTTGCAGTGTCAGACAGGAGCCTCCATGTACTGGACACGAACATGCTGCCGCTCACCAGCACAAATATGATACCTGCTGCCATCAATAATACTGTTCCGATATTGATCTTCTTTTTCGTGGTTTCTTCCATAATGAACACCTCCGTTCTAATGATGGTAGTGTCAAATCTGACACT
>JAFYAD010000002.1 GCA_017540915.1 Lachnospiraceae bacterium | reverse complement strand
CGGTGTATGTGAGGATAGTAAGCCGTACCAGGTTTTCAAATCCGTTCAGAGTGAAGAGATAATTGCACAGAGGGTCTGCTCCGTAGGTTCTTACTGCGCCAGGATCGGAGTTGATCCAGGAATGGGGAATGCCTTCTTTTTGAAAACGCTTTTCGTACGAACCCATCACAAGACCTGCTATGAACATGCTCCTGTTGCGTTCTCCCTTTATTTTTTTGAAAAGCTTTACCAGCAACAGTCCCGGTTTTGCAGCCGGGTTATATGATGGACAGCCGCAGACGATGAGCTTGTCGATGTCCGAATCGTATTGTCTGATATAACATCTGACGGCTAAAGATCCCATGCTGTGCCCGAATAGTATCAGCGGAAGATCGCTTTTTCCTGTGAGCTTTTGCGCATATTCCTTTATATCCAGGGTGATCTCGTGGATATCCTCAACCAGTGCCATGTATCCGCCCTCATAAAAATATCCCAGATCATCAGCCGATTTTATACTGTGTCCGTGTCCGCGGTGGTCATGTATCACGGTGATATAGCCATGATCCGTCAGATACTCTATGAATGGAAGATAGCGCTCCTTGTATTCATTCATACCATGAACCAGCTGGACTATGCCTTTTATATCGGTCGGGTCGTCGGGCTCTGTCCTGAAGACGGACAGCGGCAGTCCGTCGGATCCGGAATTGTGTATGTAGCTTGTTTCTTTCATCTTGAACCTCCGTTGGTGAACCTTAAATCTTTTTATTCACAGTAACTGTATTGTAACATGATTCGCCTTGACTTGCTACAAAAGGTTTTGTACTATGAATATTAGTGATTTAGGGCAATATTGCCCACGATGAATAACGGGAGGGTTAAAGACATGGATGATCGTTTTTATGCTTCATGGGATCAGATGAAAGATTTTCTGACAGATGCATTTGTGGGGTACGGTGTTCCGAAGGAGGACGCAGAGATATGCACAGACGTGCTGCTGGAGTCGGACAGGAGAGGTATCGAGAGTCACGGATGCAACCGTTTTAAGCCCATCTATATTGATAGGATCAAAAAGGGAACGCTGTTGCCTGTTACGAATGTGGAGATCGTAAAGGAGACCCCCACCACCGTTGTGATGGATGCACATGACGGAATGGGGATGGTGGCAGCCCATAAGATGATGGAGATGCTCATCGACAAAGCCAAAACATACGGTATGGCGGGCGGAGCCATCAGGAATTCCACGCACTACGGCATAGCGGGATATTGGACCACCATGGCATCAAAAGAGGGGATGATAGGCATCACGGGTACGAATGCCAGACCATCCATCGCACCGACCTACGGTGTGGAGAATATGATGGGAACAAATCCCCTGACATTTTCTCTTCCTACAGATGAGGAATTTCCGTTCTGTCTGGATTGCGCCACATCCATAGTGCAGAGGGGCAGGATCGAGTATTATGCAAGGGAAGGTAAGCCCACACCGGCTGGAACTGTTGTATCGGAAAACGGTGAGGCTATGACTGACAGTGAGGAGATCTTGAAAGCGCTTGTGGACGGAACGGCTGCCCTGGCACCGCTGGGTGGCATAGGAGACGAGCTCGCCGGATACAAGGGATACGGATATGCGGCAGTGGTAGAGATCCTGTCCGCAGCTCTTGCCGGAGGGCAGTTCATGAAGGCTCTGACGGGTGTGGATGAGAATGGAAAGCCTGCCATGTATCATTTAGGACATTTCTTCTTTGTGGTGGATCCCGATGCTTTCTGCGGAAGAGAGACATTCAAGAAGATCGCGGGAGACATATGCAGGGCGCTTCGCGCATCAAAGAAGGCTCCCGGATGCGACAGGATATATACCGCCGGTGAAAAGGAATATATGGTTTGGCTCGAGCGAAAGGAAAAGGGAGTTCCCTTAAGCAAGTCTGTTCAAAAGGATATTATCGAGGTAAGGGATGCTTTGAATCTGCCTTATAAGTTTGGATTTGAAGATTAAAACGAAGCGCTGATTTAGTGTGGCAAAGCTGTGATCCGGTATAGACCGGACAAAATAAGGGGGACGGATGGCAAAATATATTATGGCGCTTGACGCCGGAACCACATCCAACAGGTGCATCCTGTTTAATGAGGGCGGAGAGATCGTCTCCATAGCTCAAAAGGAGTTTACCCAGTATTTCCCAAAGTCGGGATGGGTGGAGCACGATGCGAACGAGATCTGGCTGACACAGTATGCAGTGGCATCGGAAGCAGTATCAAAGGTGAATGCGAAAGCGGAAGATATCGCGGCCATAGGCATTACCAATCAGAGGGAGACCACTATAGTCTGGGATAAGGAAACGGGAGATCCCATTTGTCATGCCATAGTATGGCAGGACAGGAGGACCGCGGAATACTGCGAGTCTCTGGTACAGAAAGGGCTATCCGACAAATACCGTGAAAAAACAGGGCTTGTCATAGATCCCTATTTCAGCGCCACCAAGATCCGGTGGATACTGGAGAATGTGCCGGGAGCTAGGAGAAGAGCAGAAGAAGGAAAGCTTTTGTTCGGAACTGTGGAGACCTGGCTTATATGGAAACTCACCGGCGGAGCCGTCCATGTGACGGATTATTCCAACGCATCCAGGACGATGTTATATAACATTTCCAAACTGTGCTGGGATGAGGAGATACTGGAGGAGCTTGGAATACCTGAGGCAATGCTGCCGACTGTCAAACCTTCCAGCAGTATATACGGAGAGACGGTGCCGGATCTTTTCGGAGGCGCCATCGTCATAGCGGGTGCTGCAGGAGACCAGCAGGCAGCTCTTTTCGGACAGACCTGCTTTAAGGCCGGAGAGGCTAAAAATACTTACGGCACGGGATGTTTCCTCCTGATGAACACGGGAGAAAAGCCTGTTTTTTCAAAACACGGGCTGGTCACTACCATAGCCTGGGGGCTTGAAGGAAAGGTGGAATACGCGCTGGAGGGCTCTGTTTTCGTGGCAGGAAGCGCTATCCAGTGGCTCAGGGATGAACTGAAGTTTATAGACAGCGCTGCCGACTCGGAGTTTTTTGCGGGAAAGGTGGAGGATACCTGCGGCTGTTATGTAGTTCCCGCATTTACGGGGCTTGGGGCACCATATTGGGATCCATACGCCAGAGGGGCTATCGTAGGTCTTTCCAGAGGAGTGAACAAATACCACATCATCAGGGCGACGCTTGAGTCTCTGGCTTATCAGACAGCGGACGTTCTGACTGCTATGGAAAGCGATTCTGACATGAAGCTGGAGGGTCTGAAGGTTGACGGCGGTGCTTCTGCCAATGATCTTCTGATGCAGATGCAGGCGGACATCATACAGACAGGGGTTTACAGACCGCGCTGTGTGGAGACTACGGCAGCAGGCGCGGCCTATCTTGCGGGGCTTGCTGTTGGGTTCTGGAAGAGTAAAGAGGATCTCCTGAAAAACATCACCACAGACAAAAAGTTTGAACCACGGATCTCTTACGAAGAGCAGCAAAAGAAGATGAGCAGGTGGCACAAAGCCGTTGAGTATGCAAGAGACTGGGAGCGGTAATTGTGTTTTGCATATAGTTGTAAAATGTGGTACAATACCATCAAAGGCTTCCTTTTCGGGGAAACTGTCAGGAGGATTGGTTTATGGCTGTATATGTGGTGTCGGATCTGCACGGACAGTATGATCTGTTTGTCAGAGGGCTCGAGAGGATAGGGTTTTCAGGCGCTGACAAGCTTTATGTCATTGGTGACGCGATCGATCGCGGACCTGATGGGATAAAGATCCTGCAGAAAATATTTTCGGAAGACAACATGGAACTTTTGATGGGCAATCATGAGTTCATGATGTTAAATTCCGTGGATCCGGAGGGCGAGCCGGAGTGCTACGGCAGGGACAGTAATATCTGGCTGCATTACAACGGCGGAGAGGTGACATTCAAGGCATATTGCGAGTTGCCTCTGTCCGAAAGAAAAGAATTGCTCGATAGGCTGTCGCAGTGTTATCTCATCAGGATCTTAGAGATTTCCGGCCGTAAGATTTGCCTGACACATTCATATTACGACGAGGCCTGCGTGGACAAAAAGTACTGTGAGATGAGCTACGACCAGGTTTCCGAGGTTGTCTGGAAGAATCCATATCGCACGGATTCACACACTCACGGAGATTTTATCTACGAAAATTATGATTACACCTTTGTGTCCGGGCATGTTCCGGTCCAGAGGCTTTTATCTTACAGCGGATACAGCGGGGATCCGGAGAATCCGCTGGAGCCGGATGCTTTCAAGAAAGGCAATTATATCAACATAGACGGCGGACTTGCCATGGGTCGTATCAAGCCCATCAATATGAAAAACGGAGCGGTATTTTTGAGGCTGGATGATATGGAGGTATTTGCCGAACCGATGGAACAGCTTGCATGATCATCGTTACTATTCACAGCCAATATCATACAGACAGGCATATGCCAGCTTGGCTTCGCAGATTGCCGATGTCAGGGCGAGCCTGAAGAATGTATGTAAAGTGGCTGTGAATAGTAACCATAGAATAACAGAATAACAGAATAACAGAATAACAGAATAACAGAATAACAGTACAGGTTATTTGGAGGGTTTACACATGAATGAGATTTATGAAAAATTGCTCAGATGTACACAGAGCGTGAAGTCGAAGATAGATTTTGTGCCGAAGGTTGCGCTAATACTCGGCTCCGGTCTTGGAGATTACGCCGACGAGATAGAGGTGGTAAAGACCATAGGATACAATGAGATAGAGGGCTTTCCCGTTTCTACAGTTCCGATGCACAAGGGACGTTTTGTCTTCGGTTATGTTGAGGGCGTTCCGGTGGTGATCATGCAGGGAAGGGTGCATTACTATGAGGGTTATCCCATGAGTGATGTGGTGCTGCCGGTAAGACTCATGAAAATGTTAGGTGCGGAGATCCTGTTTTTGACCAATGCCAGCGGCGGTATAACCCAGGGCTTCCATGCGGGTGATTTCATGTTGATAAAGGATCAGATCGCTGATTTTGTTCCCTCACCGCTGTTGGGACCGAATATTGACGAGCTGGGTGCAAGATTTCCGGATATGAGTCATATATATGATGAGGATCTCAGGTTCATTATCAAAAAATGCGCATACAATCTTGGGATCGACTTAAAAGAAGGTGTATATATTCAGCTCACAGGACCTGCTTATGAGTCTCCGGCGGAGGTTAAGATGTGCAGGATACTGGGTG
>JAFYAD010000296.1 GCA_017540915.1 Lachnospiraceae bacterium | reverse complement strand
GTATGCCAACTGCATTTTGCCTGAGGGCAATGACTATACATTCTGGGGCAAGGGTGTTAGCCAGGGCCATTCCGACGCCATCAGACGCATTGAAGGTGTTAAAAACGGAAAGCAGTACACAATACCGGTTCCGGAAGCTTTGAATGCAGTCAGAGCAGGTGAGAACCCGGAGCTTACTACCAGACAGAAACACACAAGAGAGTGTTTCGTAGTGCCGGAGGAAGGTGCTGATCTCGCAAAGATCGAAGAATAGATCAAGACCATGCCCAACTACTTTGCAGATTATGATACTACCGTTCATTTTATCACTGAGGAGGAGTTGCAGCGTGATCATGCAGGTATTCCCCACGGCGGTTTCGTGTTCCGTTCGGGCGTGACCGGCTGGAATAAGGAAGATAAGGCCATCATCGAGTACAGCTTAAAGCTTGACTCAAATCCGGAGTTTACCGCATCGGTTCTGGTGGCTTATGCGCGTGCTATCAACAGGCTTAACAAAGAAGGCTCTGTGGGATGCAAGACCGTATTTGACATTGCGCCTGCTTACATGAGCCCGCTTTCAGGCGAGGAGATCAGAGCACATCTTTTATAATATGATGATAATTCTTTACAGGGATATCGGCGATAACGCTGATATCCCTTTTTTATTGCAGCAAGCCGCGAACAGATCATGCGCATACACGTCCCAATCCGTGTTATAGGTTGAGCCTATAACAGCCGATAATTTTTAACGATTTTTCAAACACCTTTTATTGTGATAGGATTGCATCAATCGAAAGGGAAAAAGAAATCAAAGACAAAGGAGGCAGAAGAAAATGAGAAGAACAGTTTTTTCCGAAATGAATAAAGTCATGTGCTGCTGCCGAATGTTGCAGCATCGGGCATGTCAGACGGCTTGTTGTCGGAGTTACCATTCTGACCGCAGATCCATGTGATCCTGCGTTTTATACAAGTCACTGTTGCCCGGGATGATAACGCCGGGTTTTTTTATGCCAAAAAACATCTGTGCATAAGATTGATCACAAAATAAAACGAATTAAGGGAGAATAAAGATTATGAAAAAGAGATTGATAAACAGGATAATAACAGGATCCTTGACACTGGCTTTGGGAGCCGCAGCTCTCACGGGATGCGGTCAGGCTTCGGCTAAGACAAATGATAAGCCCGCGGGAACGACAGATACAGCGACGACAGCAGAAACACCGGATGGTTCGGACCGGGTGTACAGAACACTTGATGAGATCAAGAGCAGCGGAGAGATCAATATCGGTGTATTCTCTGACAAGAACCCATTCGGTTATGTCGATGAGAACGGCGAATATCAGGGATATGATGTATATTTTGCTGAGAGGATCGGTCAGGATCTTGGACTTAAGATCAATTATGTGTCCACCGAGGCAGCCAGCAGGGTTGAATACCTCGAGACCGGCAAGGTCGATATAGTCCTCGCAAACTTCACGGTGACAGAGGAGAGAGCACAGAAGGTTGATTTCGCACTTCCTTACATGAATGTTGCTCTGGGCGTTGTGTCTCACGAGGACAATGTAATCGAGGATCTTTCACAGATCTCTGCAGATGATCAGGTGATAGTGATCTCAGGCACAACAGCAGAAACCTATCTTGAGAAGAACAACCCGGAGATCACACTCCAGAAATTCGATACTTACGCATCTGCAAAGACTGCTTTCGAGAATGGAACCGGTGTTGCATGGGCAAACGACAACACCGAGGTTATCGCATATGCCATTGAGAATGCAGGCTATGTGGTAGGCATTCCTTCACTGGGAAGCCAGGATACCATCGCGCCGGCTGTTTCAAAGGGCAACAGCTCACTTTTAGACTGGCTTAACAGCGAGATTGAAAGCCTTGGTAAAGAGAACTTCTTCCATGCGGATTATGAGGCAACACTCCTGGATACATACGGTGCAGACTATGAGGATACTCTGGTAGTGGAAGGCGGCAAGGTTGAAGGCTCAGCAGATACAGCAAATGCCGCAGACACAAGCGCAGCAACGACCGGCGCTCTCGATATTGTACCCGGAAACGGTGAGACCATCAAGATCGCAGCTTCACCGGTACCCCATGCTGAGATCCTCGCAAAAGCAGCAGAGATCCTCAAAGATTACGGATATGAGCTGGATGTTGTAGAATTCGAAGATTATGTACAGCCGAACTTTGTGGTAGAGTCAGGAGAGTTTGACGCAAATTACATGGAGCATGTTCCGTATCTTAACAGTTTTAACGAAGAGCAGGGAACACACATCGTAAACGCAGGCGGAATACATTATGAGCCCTTTGGAATTTATCCCGGTACAAAGGGAAGTCTTGATGAGATAGCAGACGGAGACAGAATAGCAATCCCCAATGACACCACAAACGAGGCAAGAGCACTTCTCCTGTTACAGGATAACGGTCTCATCAAATTGAAGGATGGCGCAGGACTTACCGCCACAGTGAATGATATTGAAGAAAATGAGCATAATATTGAGTTTGTTGAGCTTGAGGCAGCCCAGGTTGCAAGAGTTGTGAGCGAGGTGGAATATGTGATCTTAAACGGCAATTACGCTCTTGAAGCCGGTTATTCCGTAGGAAGAGACTCCATTGCATATGAGGCCAGTGATTCGGTTGCCGCTCAGACTTACGTTAACATCATCGGTGTACTGGAGGGAAATGAGAACACCGATAAGATCAAGGCGCTGGTGACAGTATTACGCTCGGATGATATCAAAAAATTCATCGAGGATACATATGACGGAGCAGTTATCTTCTTTGAGGAGTAGTTATTTTATATGATTTTTGCAGGGAGAGGTTGCTTTAGCTTCTCCCTTCTTTGCTTTTATTTATCACGATCACATGGAGACCTGTATATGAGTGCAATAGAGATTAAAAACCTTACCAAAGTATTTGAGATAGACGGAGATACCGTGACGGCACTTAAAGGAGTGAGCCTTAACGTGGAAAAAGGGGATATTTTCGGGATAATAGGAATGTCCGGAGCGGGCAAGAGCACACTGGTCCGTTCTATCAATTTTCTGGAGAGACCTACAGAAGGCAGTGTTTTCATAGACGGTGTTAACCTTGGTGAACTATCCCCAAAAGCGCTGCGTAAATTGAGACGCCGGATCGGCATGATCTTCCAGAATTTCAACCTTTTGGAACAAAAAAACGTCATCGATAATGTGTGTTTTCCACTGGAGATAAGCGGTGTAAAGAAAAAGGATGCCCGGGTCAGAGCGAGGGAACTCCTGAATCTGGTGGGTCTGTCGGACAAAGAGAAAGCTTATCCTTCACAGCTGTCCGGAGGACAGAAGCAACGCGTGGCAATAGCCAGAGCCCTTGCCACGGATCCGGAAATACTGTTGTGCGACGAGGCCACCAGTGCCCTAGATCCGCAGACGACGGCGGGAGTACTGGGGCTGATCCGCGAGATCAACGAAAAGCTTGGTATTACCGTTGTCATCATAACGCATCAGATGTCGGTGGTTACGGATATATGCAGGCATGTCGCCATCATAGACGGCGGAAAGCTGGTTGAGGAAGGTCTCGTGGAGAGTATTTTTTCCGATCCGCGGTCGGATGCAGCAAAGGAGCTTCTATCGGGAAAACAGATAAAAGGAGTGCATCGGGATTCGCTTGAGGCAAGGCGGAAGATCCGCATTGTCTTCAGGGAGAATTCGGCTTACGAACCGGTGATAGCAAATCTGATATTGAAGGTTCAGTCCCCGGTGAACATCCTGAGGGCAGACACGAGGAATGTTGGCGGAAAAGCCGTGGGAGAGATGATCCTGGGGCTTCCCGAGGACCACTCAAAACAGGAAGAGATCATAGACGAGTTGAAAAAAGCAGGATTATCGGTAAAGGAGACAGAAGAAGATGAATGAGAGTGTGATCAAAATGCTAATAGAGGGTATAGGGGAGACCCTGTACATGACCTTCGGTTCGGTGATCGCAGGCTATATCATAGGACTTCCTTTAGGGATTCTGTTGTATGTATCAGGAGGAAAAGGCTTAAGGCCCTGCAAACCTGTGTATAAACTGATTGATTTTATCTGCAATATCATACGCAGTATCCCGTTTTTGATCCTGCTCATACTGCTGATACCGGTGACGAGAGCCATAGTAGGACAAAGCTACGGTTCAACGGCTACCATCGTACCTCTGGTGGTTTGCGCAGCGCCTTATATAGCCAGAGTTGTGGAATCGTCACTTACAGACGTGGATGCCGGTGTGATAGAGGCTGCCAGGGCGATGGGAGCAGACAACTTCCAGATCATCACAAAGGTTTTGCTGGTGGAGGCAAAGACCTCACTGATGACCGGATTTACCATTACCACAGGACTTCTGCTGGGATATTCTGCCATGTCCGGAACGGTAGGCGGAGGAGGCCTCGGAGATATCGCGGTGAGATACGGCTACTACAGGTGGCAGACAGATATCATGATCATAACAGTGATACTGTTGATCGTAATATTCCAGATCATACAGAATACAGGCACGAAGCTGTCTGCAAAACTTGATCACAGAAAGCGGTAAACACTATGGATTTTGAAGTTATCACCTCATATCTGCCAAGATACGAGCAGGCATTTTTCCTCACAATACGGATAGGGTGGCTCGGGATACTGCTGTCTTTTGCCATAGGCATCCTGTCGGCATTTTTGATTCATTTCAGGGTGCCAATATTGTCCAAAATAATGGACGTATACGTGGAGGTTTTCAGAAACACCCCGTTGCTGGTTCAGCTGTTCTTTATATATTTTGGGTTACCCAAGGCGGGTATTTCTGTTTCGGCGGAAAGCTGCGGTATAGTAGGGCTTGGACTTCTGGGAGGAAGCTACATGTCTGAGGCAATCAGAAGCGGATTGGATTCCATCCCCAGGATGCAGACGGAGAGCGCGGTAGCACTGGGCATGACAAAACCACAGGCCTTTTTCAGCGTTATATTTCCCCAGGCACTGACCCTTAGCGTACCTGCGGTGATCGCCAACGTGATCTTCCTGTTAAAGGAGACCAGTGTGTTTTCAGCCATCAGCCTTATGGATCTGATGTTCACGGCAAAGGATCTGATCGGTCTTTACTATAATACGACGGAAGCCCTGTTTTTGCTCGTTGTTTTCTATATTGTGATGCTGCTGCCGGTTTCGGTGCTGGGAAGTGTAATAGAAAAGAAAGCAAGATTTCGGATGTTGGGAGATTAATATGGGATTTGAAGTATTGCTGAAAGGAAGCAACATGATAAGGCTTTTGGGCGGACTGCTGGTGGCTCTCCGCATAAGCCTTGTATCTGTTTGCATCAGTATTATATTGGGAACGGTCCTGGGTGTTGCCATGACCTTTAAGTCGCCGGTAGTGAGGGGAGTCCTGCGGGTATACCTGGAGATAGTGCGCATCATGCCTCAGATGGTACTGCTGTTTCTGGTGTATTTTGGCGCTACCAAAGCCATGGGTATAAACCTGTCTGCCGAGACGGCTTCTGTCATAGTGTTCACCTTCTGGGGGACAGCGGAGATGGCGGATCTTGTG
>JAFYAD010000295.1 GCA_017540915.1 Lachnospiraceae bacterium | reverse complement strand
TGATGAGGAATTAAACCGTCTCAGGACGACCTATGTGGACTATTATCTGATGCACCATCTCACCGATGTTGCGCAGTGGGAAAAGCTTAAGAGTTTAGGCATTGAGCAGTGGATCGATGACAAGAAAAAGAGCGGGCAGATACATAATATCGGTTTTTCTTATCACGGCAATACCGAGAACTTTCTCAAGATATTAAACGACTATGACTGGGATTTCTGTCAGATCCAGTACAATTACCTGGATGAGACGACTCAGGCCGGCGTCGCAGGTCTTAAAGCTGCCGCAGAGAGAGGCATCCCTGTGATCATCATGGAACCTCTGCGCGGCGGAAAACTGGTGAACATGCTGCCGGAGGGCGCCCGCAGGGAGATAGCGGACAATAAACGGGGCTGGAGCGCTCCGGAGTGGGCCTTCAGATGGCTCTTTGACCAGCCGGAGGTTACAGTTGTGCTGTCCGGCATGAATTCCGTGGAGATGGTGGAGCAGAATGTCAAAACAGCGTCGGACCACACGCCACACAGCTTTACCGAAGAGGACTATGCCCTTATAGACAGGCTCAAAAAACACATAACAGAAAAAGAGAAGGTGGGATGCACCGGGTGCAGGTATTGTATGCCCTGTCCCAAGGGGGTGGATATACCGGGTATTTTCAGATGCTATAACACTATGTACTCGGAGTCCAAAAAGGACGGACGTTTCCAGTTCGCGCAGACCGTTGGTCTCACCAGGGAGCCGGCCTTTGCGACACAGTGCGTTGAGTGCGGCAAGTGTGAAAAACATTGTCCCCAGAGCCTTGAGATCAGAAAGCTTCTCAAGGAGGCGGACAGGGCGTTGAGACCGTTACCATATAAGATAGGCATAAATGCCGTCAGGGCATTCATGTTCAGGAAGACCAAAAAGGGGTAACATCGCATTACATCATAAACAAGGAGGCAAAAATGAACATTTCGGACGCAGTAAGATACGTGGGGGTCAATGACTATGATCTGGATCTTTTCGAGAGCCAGTATATGCTGGAGAAAGGTATGGCATACAATTCATACCTGATCCTGGACGACAAGGTGGCTCTGATGGATTCGGTGGATAAGAGAGGTACTGAGGAGTGGCTCTCAAATGTCGAGAGGGAGTTATCCGGCAGAAAGATCGATTATATAGTGATATCTCATATGGAGCCGGATCACAGCGGTTCGCTGTTTGATATCCTGGACAGGTTTCCGGAGGCAACGGTGGTGGGAAATGCCAAGACCTTTGCATTCATGGGGCAGTTTTCAGACAGGGAGCTTACCTGTCAAAAGCTGGAGGTAAAAGAGGGGGACGAGCTGAGCCTTGGTTCACACACATTAAAGTTTACCATGGCACCCATGGTGCACTGGCCGGAGGTCATGATGACCTACGAGAGCAGCGAGAAGCTACTGTTTTCGGCAGATGCCTTTGGAAAGTTTGGCACCACTGATGCTGATGAGGACTGGGCCTGCGAAGCCAGAAGGTACTATTTTAACATCGTGGGCAAATACGGAGTTCAGGTTCAAGGAGTCCTGAAAAAGCTGGATACTCTGGATGTGCAGAAGATCCTGCCGTTACACGGACCTGTGCTGACGGAAAACCTCGGGTATTATATTGGCCTCTACAGGACCTGGTCGGCTTATGAGGCTGAGTCAAAGGGCGTATTTGTACTGCATGCTTCGATCCACGGCAATACCGCAAAGGCAGCGGAGGAACTGGCTCAGATGATCAGGGATCTCGGCGAGGAGAGAGTTGTGGTGGCAGATCTCTGTAGGGAGGACATGGCTGAATGTGTTGAGGATGCCTTCAGACATGACCGCATGATCTTGTGCTGTGCGACCTATGACGGCGGCGCGTTTGTGCCTATGGAGGATTTCCTGCATCATCTTCAGATCAAGGGCTACAGAAACCGCACGGTGGGACTGCTGGAGAACGGCACCTGGGCGCCGCAGGCGGCAAAGTCAATGCGCACATATCTTGAGTCCATGAAAGATATCAATATCCTGCCAGAGACGGTATCTATAAAATCCTCAGTGAAGGACAGTGATAAAGAAGCCATGCAGGCACTGGCACAGGCGATATATCGTGCAGGAGAATAAGAATTGTTGTGATCCGGAATGGCTCAGATTCATTAATACATATTGGGAAAGGGAGAAAGCTATGAGAAAAGGGAGAAAACTGCAGCGAACACTTTTGTCTTTGATCATGGTGATGGCAATGGTATTCACTATGGTCACAATACCGGGAGAGGTCGTGAAGGCGGATCCCCAGCAGGAACCTCAGCAGGGGTTACAACGAGTTGAGTTCTATAATGCTACATTGTACGAAACGAATGGTTCAGGTACAACATCATTGACATTCACTGTTGATGGAAAGACCGTGCTGGTACAGATGGGCACTTTTGATAATGGGGTATTCACTCCGGTTGAATTTACGGATGACATGAAAAACACAAATGGTCGTTATGAAGTGGCATGTCAGAGTGAGATACAGAATTACTATCTTAGAGTTGTTAACGATGAGAATGCAAATTATAAACTGGCAGTTGCCGGTAAGGGTGAATCTGTAGATGAAAATGGCCTTTTTCAGTTCGATTCTGATCTCAGTGTAGTATCCGTTGAGCTTCAGTCAAATAACGACGGCAATCCCGGATCTGCCCGTAAGCTTACAGTGAAGCTGATATATGTTAGTGATAATGATAATAATAATAATGAT
>JAFYAD010000294.1 GCA_017540915.1 Lachnospiraceae bacterium | reverse complement strand
TCATCATCTCGCATCAGGAGAGGATCTTAAACATCGCCGATGAGGTGATAGTGTTAAAGGACGGTCAGGTGGCATCCCGCGGTGCGAAAGATGATGTTTTACCGCAGCTTTTGGGGACTTCTTCGGCGGTTGCTTCCTGCAAGCCGAACAGCATATTGAAAGGAGCGGCGACAGTATGATACAGCTTGATGAAATACAGAAAAGACTTCTGAGCGAAGTGGCGGGACTTCATGAAGTTCCGGAGGGCGCCTACAATATCCGCTCCAACAGTGAATCCGCAGGCAGGGCTTCGACAGCCAATATAGAGATCACTCCCAGGGAGGACGGACAGGGGCTTACTGTCCGGATAAAACCGGGGACCAAAAATGAGAGTGTCCACATTCCCGTAGTCATGACCAAGAGCGGACTTAAAGAGCTGGTTTACAATGATTTCTACATCGGCGAAGGCGCGGATGTGATCATCGTGGCGGGATGCGGTATAGACAACTGCGGACCCAAGGATTCGGAGCATGACGGAATACATCGCTTTTATCTTGAGAAGGACGCTAAGGTCAAATATGTTGAAAAACATTACGGTTCCGGCGACGGATCCGGCAAGAGGATCTTAAATCCGGGCACCGAGGTCTATATGAAAGAGAATAGCACTATGGAGATGGAAATGGTGCAGATCAAGGGTGTGGATGATACAAACCGCACCACAACGGCAGAACTGGACGCCGGTGCGAAGCTGGTGGTCAGGGAACGTCTCATGACACACGGTAGCCAGAACGCTGTCAGTACCTACGTGGTGAACTTAAACGGAGAGGGTGCTACGGCGGATGTGGTATCCAGGTCTGTGGCCAGAGACGATTCTTATCAGAGATTTGATGCAAAGCTGGTAGGAAATGCTGCATGTTCCGGACATACCGAGTGCGATTCCATCATCATGGACAAAGGCAGGATCTTAGCTGTTCCGGCTCTTGAAGCCAACAATGTGGATGCCGCTCTGGTGCATGAAGCTGCCATCGGAAAGATCGCGGGAGATCAGATCATAAAGCTGATGACCTTAGGACTCGACGAAAAGGAAGCGGAAGAGCAGATCATCAACGGATTTTTAAAATAATATTGCGAGGAGAGACAGAAGCCCGGACTTTCTGTTTTTAATGAGATGAAATTTGACAATATAAAGACTGTCATCTTCGACATGGATGGCATCATATTCGATTCCGAGGCAGCATATATCGGCTGCTGCAGGGATGTGGCAAGTGGCTGGGGCATTGCATTCAGGGAGGATGTGGCCATAAAATGTCTCGGTGCCACGGTAGAGCGTACCAAGGAGCTGATCCGCGAGGCTTACGGTGATGAGTTTGATACGGACAGGTTCTGGGATGACAGCTTTAAGCTCTTTATGGAGAGATACGATAAGGGCAGGCTTCCCATGAAACCGGGGGTTAATGAGATCCTGAAGTTTTTGAGTGAGAACGGTTTCGGTATAGCGCTGGCATCGTCTACCCAGGAGTGGGCGGTAAGACAGGAGCTTTCGGACGCGGGCATCATAGATTATTTTGACAGGATAGTGTGCGGGGATATGGTGACGAGGAGCAAGCCACATCCCGATATTTTCCCGAAGGCGGCAGAGCTTATGAATACGGAGCCGGCGGATTGCATGGTGATAGAGGATTCCTTTAACGGTATTAGGGCGGCACACGCTGCGGGGATGCATCCGGTGATGGTTCCGGATATCTTACAGCCGGACGAGGAGATCCGCGGTATGGCGGATTTTGTAGCGGAGTCACTTTTTGACGTGAAGAAGTTGTTACTATTCACAGCCAATATCATGTAGTATACAGGCTGCCAGCTTGCTGAGCAGACTGTATGCTATATGATATTGACTGGAATCAGTCACTTTACATACATGATACAGGCAGCCGCGATAGCGGCAGTAGAGCCTGGCAAGGCAATTCTGCCAGCTTGGCTTCGCAGATTGCCGATGTCAGGGCAAGCCTGTAGAATGTATGTACAGTGGCTGTGAATAGTAACAAGAAGCTTCTGGCGAAGGGGAGTTTTTTATGCGGGGAAGATCGTATTGCGATAAGATGAAAAACGGTCTGCGACGGCTTGTAAGTATTGCCGTTGCGGCCGTTTTGTGTATGGGAATGTTTTCGGGATGTGGACAGAAACCGGAGGTGGAAGAGCCAAAGCTGATACTGGGCTTTTCGCAGCTGGGGTCGGAGAGCGCCTGGCGTATAGGCAATACTCTGGATATCGAAGAGAAAGCGGAAAAATACGGCATCAATCTGATGTTTGACAATGCAAATCAAAAACAGGAAAACCAGATCGCTGCCATCAGGCGTTTTATAGCCTACAAGGTGGATGTCATCGCATTTTCTCCCATTGTGGAGGAAGGCTGGGACAATGTGCTGACGGAGGCTAAAAACGCCGGGATACCGGTGATCCTGGTAGACCGTGACATCAATACTGAGGAAGAGGGACTTACAACCTGTCTCATAGGTGCGGATTTCTATAATGAGGGCGTGATGGCGGGAGAGTACCTGATCCGGAAGGCTGACAGCTTAGGACTCGATCATGTTAACATTGTGGAGATAACGGGCACGGAAGATTCCACACCCATGCGAAAACGTCAGGCAGGTTTTATGGATACTATAAAATCTGACGGACGAATGGAGGTTATGGAGAGTATTAACGGTGACTTCTTACGGAGCCGCGGAGCCGAATGCATGCGTGAACTGTTGTCAAAATACGGTGATGAGATAGATGTGGTATACAGTCACAATGATGACATGACGCTGGGAGCACTGACGGAGATAGAGGCAGCCGGGTTAGTGCCGGGGCAGGATATCGTGATAATATCCATAGACGGCGGACAGGAAGCTATAGATGTATTGAAGGAAGGCAGGATCAACTGTGTTGTGGAGTGTACTCCCATGTTGGGAAATGCCCTCATGAACACCGCCCTGAAGCTTAAAAACGGCGAGGAGGTTGAGCCTATGATCCATCCCAATGAGCGTTTTTTCAGTGATGAGCAGGATCTGAGCAATCTTTCACCGAGGGGATATTGATATGAGTGGTAAGACCCGTATCAAAAAGGAAAAGAGTATAGCGGGCAGGATCGACCGGATGAGCCAGACACTGGTGTTCGTGCTGGTGCTTCCTGTCTTTATAAGTCTTGTGCTGATGTTAGTCTATTCGGGTCGCTATCACAATGCCATCAAGCGAATGGAGAAGATAGCAAGCTTAAGGACTGTGGTTGCGGAGGATCTGCCTGAGGGTGTATGGGGGATAGTAAGCGGCAGGTATACCATAGCCGAGAGCAGGGTATACGGCATTATCTACAGTGTTTATGATGTCATCGACGAGATCAGTGAAAAGAGTGACGAGGAAAACAGGATCTCACTCATGGTGGCGAAGCGCACCATGGAGACGCTGGAAAACTATGTCAACAGGATCAGGACCAACATAGAGGAAAAACGTCCCGTTGTGGAAAATGAGACTGTGTTCAATGAGGTCCGTGATGTGGCGATGCTGGTGGACAGTATGCTGGGTGACTACATCACACAGGAGATCAAATCTACGGCGCAGGAGAGCGCTGTTTTACAGATACTGATACTGATAACGGCCATGGCTGAGGCTGTGACGGTGGCCTTTGCCTGGCTCTTACGCAACAGGGCTACGAAGAAAACATCCAAATTTATAATGGAACCTATAGACAGGCTTGAGTATGTGGCGGGAAGACTGGCAGAGGGAACGCTGGATGCGAGAGTTCCGGATACGGAGGTGGCGGAGCTTAGAAATCTCACCATAAGGGTCAACATCATGGCGGACCGTTTGGAAGAGATGATGGAAAAGAGCCGTCTGGATGAGAGAAACCTTAGAAAAGCGGAGCTTCGTACTCTACAGGAGCAGATCAATCCCCACTTTCTGTACAATACTCTGGATGCCATTATATGGAAGGCAGAGGCTGCGGACAAGGATGAGGTTATCGCCCTGACCAACGCTCTGAGCGATTTCTTCCGCATCAGCCTGTCCTCGGGAGCTGACTGGATCCCTGTGGGACAGGAGAGAAAACATATCGAAGGATATCTTAAGATCCAGCAGACAAGGTACAGGGACATCATG
Source organism: Lachnospiraceae bacterium (assembly GCA_017540915.1). The sequence continues at coordinate 2,920 of JAFYAD010000294.1, read as the reverse complement.
CGGTATGAGATCGATATACCTGAGGAGATCTGCGGATTCTATGTTTTGAAGCTACTGTTGCAGCCGCTGGTGGAGAATGCTCTCTATCACGGGATAAAGATAAAGCGCGGTGGCGGTGTCATACGGGTGAAGGGGCGCCTTGTGGATGATATGCTGGAATTTACCGTATCCGATACGGGAACCGGCATGACGGAGGAAAGCCTGCGGGAGCTTAAAGAGCGTATGAAGAAGGGACAGCCCTCCGTAAGTGAGGGAACCGGAGGCTTTGGCCTGGTGAACGTGAATCTTAGAATAAGACTCTATTACAATCAGCCTGAGGGTCTTACTATTACAAGCGGCAGGGAAGGCACATCCATAAGCTTCAAGGTGCCGTGCATTACGAGAGAGGAGATATCTGAAGATGAAGGTGTTTCTGGTTGATGACGAGATAGTCATACGTGAGGGCATAAGGGAGTCGTTTCCGTGGGATGAAACGCCGTACACTCTGGTGGGGGAAGCACCGGACGGGGAGATGGCGCTGCCTATGATCAGGGATACCAACCCTGATATAGTGATAACGGATATCAAAATGCCGTTCATGGACGGCATAGAGCTGTGCAGGATATTGAGAACTCAGATGCCCTGGATAGGTATCATAATCCTGAGCGGATATGATGAGTTTGAATATGCCCGCACCTGTATCAGTCTCGGCGTCAGGGAGTATATGCTGAAACCCATAGACTCGCAGGAGCTTAGACAGATACTGGACAAGCTGAGTGCCCAGCTGGAGGAGGAGAGGAAAGCGGGAGAGCATGCTGAAAGCCTCAGAGCCCGCATGAATGTAAGCGCAGATGTCCGTTTTCTGAAGGAAAAACTGATAGGTTCCCTGTTCTCGGATGAGTCCATGGAGGAGGATGCGGAGAATACTCTGATGCAGCTTCGGGCTATGGGAACGTCTTTGAGCGCTCCTTTTTATGCGGTGATGGATGCGGCTTTTTCGCCTGTCGATGTAGGACAGGAAGCGGCTATCATCCTGGCGGAGGCGGGAGGCGGAGTGGTGCATGTCTCGGGAAGCCGTACAGGTACCAGGCTCTTAGTTCTGGGAGACAGTGCGGATGATACTGAGGAGAGAGCGTATGCTTTTTCTTCTTCTTTATCAAATGATCTGGCGCGTGCCGGCTGTACCGATATCAGGATCGGCATCGGTGAGATCGTGGAGAAACCCTCGGATATACTGAAGAGCTTTAAGAGCGCAAGGCATATAAGACATATCCTGTCGGAGAAGAGCGCAGAAAACCCACTGATACTGGGGGTTAGAGAGATGGGCGATTCGGTGGGGGACACCGGAATGCCTTCGGTGATCAGTGAGGCGAAAGTGTATATGTCACAGCATTTCTGCGATCCCAACATAATGCTGCAGGATGTGGCAAGCGCCGTGAATATGAGTAACAGCAGATTCTCTACGGTATTTTCGCAGCAGAGCGGTCAGACGTTTACGGAGTATCTTATTTATCTGAGACTCAACAAGGCCAAGGAGCTTTTGCGAAACACAGACATGAAAAGCTCGGTGATAGCCCACGAGACAGGGTATAACGATGCACATTATTTCAGTTATATATTTAAGAAAAACATGGGGATGACTCCCTCAGAATACCGTCAGCAAAATCAAAACCAACCTGAATAAAAAAATAATCAACTGTTTTTGAAAAGTACAAAATCATTTTCAACTAACTTGAAATGATCATTGATTTACTTTAGGTTATTGCAGAGTTAAACTCCATATTGTAAAAGAAATTAGCCCGCAGCGGGCTGACATGGCGGGGCCGGTCAGTGGTCGCGCCTATACAATAAGGAGGAATGAAAATGAAAAAGGCAAGAAGATTTCTTTGTGCAGCTATGGCATTAGCAATGTCATTCAGTCTGTGTGCATGTGGTGGCAGTGCAGGTTCGAGCGCAGGTTCAACCTCGTCTTCAGGTTCGACAGATACGAGTGCAGCAGCTCCTGCAGCTTCAAGCGGTACCATTAAAGTCGGTGTTGTTAACAACCCGCCGTCAGAGTCAGGTTACCGCGAGGCTAATGTAAAGGACATGGAGGCTGTTTTCTCTTCAGCAAACGGCTATGAGCTTAAGACTGCATACAGCTTAAAGAACGATGAGCAGCTTCAGGCAGCTCAGGGCTTCATCACAGAAGGTGTTGATTATCTTCTGGTTTCCGCAGCAGAGACAACAGGCTGGGACGAAGTTCTCAAGCAGGCTAAGGAAGCAGGCGTTAAGGTTTATCTCTTTGACCGTATGATCGATGTAAGCGAAGACCTTTACGTAGCAGCAGTTGTTTCGGATATGGCAAAAGAAGGTGAGACAGCAGTTAACTGGCTGCTTGATCAGAACCTTGATACTTACAATGTAATCCACATCCAGGGTGCTATGGGTTCAGATGCTCAGATCGGACGTACAGGCGCACTTGATGAGCAGTTTGCTTCAGGCAAGATGAACAAGGTTGTTCAGCAGACAGCTACATGGGACGAGGCAGAGGCAAAGAAGATCGTTGAGTCCGTTATCAACAGCAACGAAGAGTTCAACGTAATCTACGCTGAGAACGACGGTATGGCTAAGGGCGCTGTTGCAGCGCTTGACGAGGCAGGTATCACACACGGTGTTGACGGCGACGTTATCGTAATGGGCTTTGACTGCAACAAGTGGGCGCTCAGAGAGCTCCTTGCACAGAAGTGGAACTACGATGGACAGTGCTCACCCTTCCAGGCACAGATCATCAGCGATCTGATCAAGGGCGGCGACAACCCGTCTTCAAAGAAGATCATCAACGAAGAGAAGGGCTTTGACGCTAAGACACTTACACAGAGCGATATCGATACTTATGGTTTAGGTGAATAATTTAGTTTAAGTCATAGGAAAATTTAAGGGCCGTTTGCTCTAAAAATGT
>JAFYAD010000293.1 GCA_017540915.1 Lachnospiraceae bacterium | reverse complement strand
GTATATCTCATCATCCAAAACCTCAAGTCCCCTGTCGGTAAGCCATGCGGTCTCGATATCGTGACCGTATGAATGAAGATCTATGATGGAATTGTAATTGGCATCAAAGAAAACATCCTGTCTGTGAAGCGCAGGGTTATAGATACGCCCTGCTATGGTATCCAGAATCCACCCGATCTTTGTCTTCGCCGGCTCGTATTTACATACTCTGTAAAGCTCGGTATATGCCTCAAAAACATGAAGCAGCGTATTCATGGTCTTTGCAGCCATAACGCCGTTCTCGGAAAGCTTTTCGTTGGATTCGGGCTTGAAATCGATGGTGAAAGCCTCAAGATATCCTATCTCATCAGTACATTTTGACTCAATGACATCAAAGATACGCTTTGCCAGATGAAGAGCATTCTCCTCTCCAAAGGCATCGTAATAGCTTGAGAGCGCATATATGGCAAATGCCTGATTATAAGTGTGTTTGGTGCTGTCATTTACCTTGCCGTCATATGTCACAGACCAGTAAACGCCGCCGTTCATATTATCAACGCACTTTGTGCGCATGAAATCATAAGCAGCCTTGGCACACTCACTGATATCCCCGGAAGAATAACCGTGCTGTGCACACTCCTCCTCAGTGATCAGTCCGTCTTTTATGAGCAGATAGACATTGGAGAAAAACCACGTGATGCGGTTATTTAAGATACATCCCTTAACAGCCTGTCTGTCTATTTCGAGATTGTAATCCATGTAACCGTAAAAACCGCCATATTCCTTATCTCTCTTGGACATCCAGAATGGAATGATGACGCTTAAAAGATGCTCTTTTGTCTCCGCTCCGAGGGTTTGTAATCTGGTCATGCCTAACCTCCCATAAATACAAAATCAGTTCAAATCCACAAAAACCGTTTTTTTCAGTGTTTTAAACAAAAACACACGTGTATAATATACAACATTATTGCAATTCTTACAACAAATTTTGTAAAAAAATGTCAAAAAACAAACCATTTTTTAATCCGAACACCGGAGTGAGATCATACTGAGAAGTTACAAGTGGCAGGCACCGGATCAAAATCCGGTGCCATGCTCATAAACATATCATTATCTCTTTCCGAGTTCGGTATCGTTCCAGTCGGTCTCGCTGTGATCCTTGATGTATTTAACTATCTCATCGAACTTGCAGAATGCAAGGGAAACATAGCTGTCAGCACATCCGTAGTAGATAGCGATCTTTCCGCTCTCCGGATCATGAATTGTAGCACACGGGAATGTTACGTTCGGAACAAATCCTCTCTCCTCCTACCACTCTTCGGGAGTGAGAAGGAAGTTTTCGCATCTGTAGAGAACCTTTGAAGGCTCCTCAAGATCAAGGATCGCACCGCCGATAGAATATACAAAACCGTTGCAGGTTCCGGATACTCCGTGGTAGAACAGAAGCCATCCCTCGCTGGTCTCGATGGGAGCAGCGCCTCCGCCGATCTTAACCGACTCCCACCATTTGCCGTTGGCTCCCATCACATGTCTGTGATGTCCCCAGAATTCCATATCCGGTGAGTCAGAGATAAAGATATCTCCAAATGGAGTATGTCCACTGTCAGACGGACGGCTCAGCATTTTGTACATACCGTTAATCTTACGCGGGAAGAGAACCGCATTTCTGTTGAAGGGGATGAAAGGGCTCTCAATGCGGACAAAGGACTTAAAGTCTTTCGTCTTTGCCATACCGATGGATGCTCCGAAGAAATCCTGGCACCATATGATGTAATATGTATCCTCCACTTTCACAAGTCTGGGATCGTATGCATATTTCGGCATGAAATCATTGCCGTCCTCATCCTTGAAAGGTATCTTGTCCTGGTCAAAATCCCAATGTATACCATCTTCACTCCTGCCAAGGTAAATGTAAGGTATACCGTTAGTCTGCTCTCCTCTGAACACGCCGATAAACTTGCCTTCATAAGGCATAACCGCGCTGTTGAAGATCCTGGCAACTCCCTCTATGGGATTGCGGTCGATAATGGGGTTCTCGCTGTATCTCCAGATAGGAGCTCCCTTTATCTCTTTGTCTGTGGGTCTGTCCTGCCATGGTACGTTTGGTACTGCCGGTGCTATCATCTTGATCTCGCTCATTTTCCACCTCCGAAATGTGTGTGTAAACCTGCAGGCGTTAAGCAACGCCTGCTTTAATCATTTAACCTAATTATACTTAATCTTTTCTGTTTGTCAACTAATTTTTTAATTAATTTTTTAACTGTTTTTGACTAATTAATTATCCGCTGTCATTTAAGGTTTCCTCAGCCTGTAATAACCTTCATGAATCCCTGTCAACAGAAAAGATCAATTTTGCAAACCAGCCTCTCTGGCGCGTTCCTCCTGCCTTTTCTCCGGTAATAAAAGCTTTTGCGGCAATCTTCTGGCAAACTCTTTTTCAATATCTTTTGCCAAAAATCTGAGGGCAATCTCCTCCGGCGGACAATTTTTGAATATATCATCAAAATTCATGCGAAATTCCTTTGACGCAGCCATATCCGACGCCAGCTGCTTAAATTTCTTCTCCGAAGCATCTTTTCTCAGCTCATCGGTGTAAGGACTGTCATCCTGCGCACCTGCATGGACTGCCTCATTGTATATCAGCCTGTTTACTACCAGTATCGCCATTTTTTCTTTTAAATCTTTTTTCTTTTCCTCGGTTAATTCTTGTCCCTCAAGCTTTTTTGTATCCTCCAGCAAAAGCTGAGCAGCTTGGACAGACCACTTGGTGGTATCGGCGAAAAGTCCGCCTTTTTTTGCCGCCAAACGTCCCATCCTCTGGATCTTTGACCACGCTCTTCCCTCAAGCCTTATGTTCTCGTTAAGATTCAGTATATTGGGTCTCTGTCCCTCCGGAAGCTTTTTATACACATCCCACATCTCGAGCTTCTTTCTGAAGGCGTTGTTTTTCATAAATACAACGTCCCTCTTCAACTGCTCTGTTATGGGAAATACAAAGGTCTGCGTCAGCTCGTACAACATGAGTTCATCCTGGGTCGGTACTTCTCCCGCCGTCAGTTTTTTCATGATCCTGTCATTTAACAGCGAATCCCTGTAAACGGTAATCCTCTCCAAAAGCTTTTGTTCTGTTTCTATAAGCTTTTTTGTATAACCGTTTCCCTTCTTGAAATCGCTTTCTCCCGTTATAAAACGCTGTTCCAGTGTTTTCGTCTCCGCCTCAAGTTCCTTAAAAATCTTTTTCATTTCTGCCATAAATTCCCTGTCGGCATCCCCGCCCCACTCAAGGAATTTACTGTATCTGTCAAGTTCAAGCTTATCCAGGATCGCCCTGTATCCGTTATGTTCTTCAAAATATTTTTTCAGTTTTGCCTCGTTGGCATCAAAATCATCTTCTATTTCCATGCCGGCAAGTCTGAGCGCCTGCTCCATCAACTGGTCATACTCCTCTTTGATGTCCGCCTCCTCTTTCACGAGCTTGTCGGGATCTTTCTCCGCCATTTCCTTGAACTCAGGATCATTTATGATCTCCTGGATCATTTCAGGCGTAACATATTTATAATGATTCTTTTCGAAGATCATCTTAACGGTCTCTTCAAGATTCGTTTCTCTGACGAACTTGTGGTCGCGCTCCGTATCACGCTCCGACTCGATACGTCTGTTTTCCGTGATGATGCCGATCATATAGGCGCATCTCAGGAAATACTCCATCCGCTCTTTTCTCTTCTCGTCATCCTTCAGCCTGTTGATCTCTTCCTCCAGCTCTTTCTTCATGGATATCAGATAGTCAAGCTGGCTCCCGGCGGATTCAAGCTGTCCAAGGACCCCCGAAATATCATCATCACTTATAAATGATGCTTTATCCTGCTCTTTTGCCCTCTGAAAGCCCTCATATTTTCCTTTAAGGTATGCTACCCTTTTTTTCATTCCGAGTATGGACTCGTCCAGCATTTTCAGCAGTGATTTCTGATTGGCGTTTTTCTGTGGCATATACGGTCATCCTCCCGACATTTTTGATCCTGTGAACCTTAATTGCAAAAAGAAATAACGAAAAAATACAGATCCTGTCTTTGCTATGATCGAACATCCTTCACACTGTCCTTGATCACAAGGTTTCCGTCTATGACATAAACCCTGTGTTTCGATGTATCATTGCGTATGCGTGATGCCAGGACCTCTACGGTCTTTTTTGCCATCTCGGTGAAATCAACTTCATAAGTTGAAATAGCCACATTGCAAAGACCGGGATAAATAAAATTATCATAGCCTACTACCGAGATGTCTTCCGGCACCGAATATCCGGCATTTTGCAATTTCATTATCAGCTTTCCGGCGGTGATATCACAGTTGCAAAAAAAGGCTGTCGGCATATCTTTCGGAAGCCTCAAAAAACCCTCGTCATCTATGAGCCCGTCACCATACGAACGATCATCGATCAACCACTCTTTTTTTACCTCAATGCCTTTTTCCATCAGGGCTTTATTGTATCCGAAATATCTGTCCGTTATGGATGTTGTGGCCAGGATCGTACCGGCAAACCCTATCTTTCTGTGTCCCATGTTCAAAAGATATCTCGTAACCTGGTAACCGCCCTCAAAGTTGTTGGACACGACGGAATCCGCACTTTTGTCCTCATCAAGGAAATCCATATATACCAGAGGAATGCTCTTATTTTTTATCAGAAATTCTCTGTATTCGCTCTGAATACGTCCTATCACGATGATGCCGTCAATCTTTTGCTCCTTCAAAAGTCTG
>JAFYAD010000292.1 GCA_017540915.1 Lachnospiraceae bacterium | reverse complement strand
GTAGGGAAGCGCTCCGTATATCACTGAAGCGGAGATATGATGCATCGTGAGCTCTGCCGCAACTGATAAAACATTTTTTCTCGAAAAAACAATGAGGGCATCATGCTCCCTGATATCATCAGGAAAATCAAATTCTCTCTGCTCGAATACCAGCGGCGTGTTCCTCACATGCTTTACGACCTCAAAGGAATCTCCGCAGGAAGTTATAAGCTTTTCCACTATATTCCTGGCATTCTCTGACATGCACACATGGATCCTCTCGGACACGGCTCCCAGTATCGCCTTTGTCCAGGCGTAACCTCTGTCCTCATCCGCTATCATCTGAGCCTCGTCTATCACCACGATATCGTAATGTTTTGTCATGTCCAGCATTTCCACAGTGCTGGATATATGAGTCGCACCCTCTAAGATATCCTCTTCCTCACCTGTCAGCAGTGAGCAGACGACTCCCGCCTGCACCATACGATCCTGGGTTTCCAGCGCCAGCAGTCTCAAAGGCGCAAGATAGGCCCCGGTCTCCGCTCTCTTAAGTTCCTCTATAGACTGGTAGGTCTTTCCGCTGTTGGTGTCGCCTATATGCAGCACAAAGTGTCGCTTCATGGCACGGGCCAACGGGAAGAGCTGTGTGATGTCCTCCGGGATCTCACGTAACACTGCCTCTCTGCCCGCTACTGATCCCAGACCGGAGCAGTTGGGATTTTCCTCCAGTATGGAAATGGCCTTGTCCTCATCAAGAGCAAATATCCTCAACGCGCCGGAGAGTGATCCTTCAACATATCTGGAAACCTCCCTCCTGACAAGCGAGATGGTCTCCGGCTTGAATCCTCTCTTTTCTGCCTCAGGCACACAGGCCTCGCACAAAACTCTTGACAGTATCAGCTTTGCCAGCTCGTAGAGCCTTATCATACCGCCGTCTCCGGCTGCGGTATAGATGACTCTCAGATACTCCGTATCACCCTCGCTGCCGTAAAACAATGTCTTGATGCGGGCATCATTCAGGGGAATGAGCTTCTTTATCTTTTTAGATTTCTGAACAAACAGCTTTTCCGTCCTCATGGCATCGAAAAGCCTGTCTCTGGTCTCATAATATGCATCGATCCTCATCTCGTTGGTGCAAACATTATGTACCAGACTTTTTGCGGCTCTTAAAGCCTTCTGCGGGTTATCTCCCATTTCATAAACCTCTTTGTCCCGTCACAAATGTATCTGCGACGGTCTCTTTTTATTATCTGCACTGCTCTTATCTGTAGCAGTAGTCAAACGCATTTTTTATGATATTGTGTGTATCCCCGTCTATGGTCACAACATCGAACCGTATGGCGGCATCCGCCGACATACTATGTTTCATAAGATAAAACAGAGCGGCTTTGGAAACTGCCCTCTGCTTTGAGTAAGTCACCGCAGCCGCAGCGCCTCCCTGAGCCGTGCCGCCTCTGTATTTAACCTCTATAAAACACAGTATTTCACCGTCTTTGGCTATTATATCTATCTCTCCGGCACGGCAGAAAAAATTCCGTTCCAGAATATGATAGCCTGCTGCCTCAAGATAAGCACAGGCTGCTTTTTCTTTTTCACTACCGAGTTTTCTCTTATTCATAGATACGATCATCCGCCATATTTGGCGCGAAGCTTGTCCATATCATTTACATAGACCAGGATCTCTGCCACCACCTCATACAGCTCCGGCGGTATCATGTCTCCTATCTCAAGCTTCGACAAAGTATCTGCCAGCTTGTCATCCTTATAAAAGGGAACATCCGCCTTTTTTGCTTCTTCTATTATCTTCTCCGCTATGACTCCCTTGCCCGTCGCCAGTATGGTAGGCGCCCTGTCTCCGGGGTTGTAGGCTAAGGCCACCGCGGTTTTGGATTTTTCTTTTTCCATTGTGTTCTCCTGTATAAAACCCCTCAGTCAGCTTCGCTGACAGCTCCCCTGAGAGGGGAGCCTTTAAACAGGCTTCGATGACAGCCGGCACCTATGCCCTCACATCAAAAGAATACCTGTGCACCTGTCCGGCAGGTTTTGCCATATCCCTCTCCAGAAAATCATTGACAAAATTCGGTTTTTTATCCTCATTTGTCACCGTGATCTCCACTGAGAATCCCAGCTTGTTCAGCCTTTCTTTTAATATTGGCATATTCTCCTCCAAAAGCCTGTAGGAGACATCATCTTTTAGGAAAAAATCGGTCTTGACATTCTTTTTGATCATCTTAACGGAAACATCGGTAGAACCCAGGTTGTCCATATCCAGATGCAAAAACGCGGTAAGCTCACCCTCAGGGTCTTTAAGATTCTTTTTGTTGGTATAAACATAGAGATCTCCGCTGGCATTCTGTCCCGACATCTTCAAGGGTATCTGGACATAGGTGAAAGCCTGGTTTACATCATTCATGAAATTCATGTTGTTTTTGATCTCTACCGCGCTCTGAGCCATCTTACCGTCGTGCTGGCCCGTCAGATCAGCAAGTCTGTCTATCTTGTCAAGCTGCTTGTCCAGCTTTTCGTACAATTCTTTTATGCTGTCCTTGTCTCTGACATCCGAGGGCTTCAGCGTCCACTGCTCCTCCAGCACATCCTTTAACATGTGCTTGTACTCCCGGCTTCCGAAAAGGTCCTTTAATTCCTCTTTCTCTGTATCGGATGCGTTTTTCAAAAGCTCCGTGTCAATGATTGACAGAAGCTGCTTTGAGGTGAGATTTTTATTAATATTGCCGTCAGAGTCCAACACCATGTCATTGTCTGCCAGATCACCTATCACCCTGAGATTGTCCGACAGCACTTCCAATGCGTCGTCATCAAAAAGAGTTCCTATATCGGTGGTCTGTCCCATCTCCGCAGCCGTCATGACACCGTCACTGACAGCCTGAGACTGTATATTTTCCATAGGGACAGCCTGATCCTGCGTTAAAGCATTCCCTGCCGTCTCAGACAGTATCTCTCCCCCGGAAGCTGCCGTGTTATCCGGCACTTCCCCGGGAAATTCAGGTATCACCCCCGGTTCAGCTGCCATGGCATTTTCTCCCTGGGGCATTATGACCGGAGTATCCGGCATTCCCTCCGTTATGATGGACAAAAGCTCGTGATTAACACCGATGGCTGTCGGCGCATTAAATTCATCACTCGACAGAAAATCCGAAATCCCTCCAAAGAAATCCTCCATCTGGGACATTATGGAGCCGCTGTCGTTCTTGTAATTCTCAAATTGGCTGGCATTCTCCGGCGTTACCGGAATATCCAGCTTTGTCATCTCCACCAGCGTCTCCACCGAAACATTGGTAGCCTGGCTGACTGTCTTATACATATCCGACAGGTTCTCTGCATTGATGGACATATTCTCCTTCATCATGGAATTGACCATCTCTATGTTGCGCTCATTGATGGGGATACCAGCCGCATCCAGCGCATTTTTAAGTATGGGATTTGACATATTTCCATCTGTGTAAGGCCTGATGGCTATCATCCCGTTTTCATTGCTCTTCACCTGAAAAAACATGGATTCACCGATATTGAGGTGAACCGAATTGTCAAGCCTTGCGTTCAAAGTCTGCCCGTTGGATAACGCCAGCAGCACGTTACCGCCTCTGATACTGGTAACATTACCCTCGAATATACTGCCCGGCTTTACACTGGCGATGGTGGAGGTCAGCGTGCCGACTTTATCGCTCTGCGCGATATTCGCAGCAGAAGGGGTTGTATTCGTATTCTGACTGTATTGTCTGAAAAGATCCGATATCTGCATGCTGCCTCCTTCCTGTATGATGATAAT